>JAIBBF010000045.1 GCA_019694795.1 Flavobacteriales bacterium
AAACGTCGTGGCGAGGCTGTAATTAAAGCTCTTGAAAAAGCAGGTATCAGCACCAACCGATTAATGTTAGTGGTAGAAGATGACAGAGCTCCTGTAGGTAAAGGAGATACTGAAGTTGAAAAAGCTAAAAACCGTCGCGTAGAATTCAGAATGCGCGAATAATAAATCTTTAATATGAATTTTTACAGGGAAGCAAATTGCTTCCCTGTTTTGTTTTATCTTAGTCGCCATGACTACCACGCCAGAAAAGGGGAGTAAAAAGCTAATCAATGCCTGGGCATTTTATGACTGGGCCAATTCGGTTTACAACCTTGTAATTACCGCAACTATTTTTCCGATCTATTTTAAACTGGTAACAGAAACAAAAAATGCAGATGGATCGGTTAACAACGTCATTGAATTTTTAGGAATAAAGCTCAAGAACACTACGCTTTATGACTTTGCTTTATCCTTTGCTTTCCTTTTAATTGTATTGATTGCTCCCTTCTTATCAGGAATTGCAGATTACGGAGGATACAAGAAAAAATTCATGCAATTTTTCAGTTACCTCGGCGCCTTATCTTGTTCATTGTTGTTTTTCTTTGATGACACAAATCTGTGGTTAGGAATAATACTATCCATTTTAGCATGCATCGGTTACAGTGGTAGTCTTGTATTTTACAATGCATTCCTCCCGGAGATTGCCCATCCGGAGCAGCAAGACCGTGTAAGTGCAAAAGGATTTGCTTTAGGTTATTTTGGTAGTGCATTGCTGTTAATCGTATGCCTGGTATTGATGTTGAATCAGGATGACGGGAGTGGTAAAATGCAAATGATGCGATACTCCTTTTTAATGGTTGGTATATGGTGGTTTGCATTTGCTCAAATTCCATTTTACTATTTACCTAACAACCCTACCAACGCACATCCCGAAGGGAATAATCTGAAAAGAGGCTACCAGGAAATTGCCAAAGTGTGGAAAGAATTAAAACATACACCGCGATTAAAGCGATTCCTTTTAGCATTTTTTGTTTACAGCATGGGCGTGCAAACCGTAATGCTTGTTGCCAATCATTTTGGATCTGATGTAATAGAAATGGAGCCAAGTCAATTAATCACCACTATTTTAATTATTCAGTTTGTTGCCATTTTTGGTGCTTTTTTATTTTCATGGACTTCCGGAAAAATCGGAAACATCCGAACATTAAGACTAGCCACATTAATTTGGGCGGCCATTTGCGCTTTTACCTTTTTTCTCGTTTACAAATCGGGGGAGTTCTACATCGTAGCCACCTTTGTTGGGTTAGTAATGGGCGGAATTCAATCGCTCAGTCGCTCAACTTATTCCAAATTGTTACCTGAAACTGAGGACCATGCTTCCTATTTCAGTTTCTTTGATATCTGTGAAAAGCTGAGTATTGTATTTGGAATGGGACTCTTCGGTTTTATTAATGAGGTGAGTCCAAGTATGCGCGAACCGATTGTGGTTTTAATCTCCTTTTTTATTCTTGGCTACCTCCTACTCTGGCGGGTAAAAGATAAATGATTTTTATCCTTTTCTATTTCTATTCTCTGATGTAGTTTTACATCGCAATTACAACTATGGAAAACAAATTCGATATTGCCATTATTGGTGGAGGAATTGTAGGCGCTGCTACATTTTACAAACTTCAAATCAGGTTCCCCGATTTAAGCATTTGTCTCATTGAAAAAATGCCTCGGCTGGCAGATCATCAAACAGGGAATAACTCTGGTGTTATCCACTCCGGATTATATTATAAACCGGGATCTTTAAAAGCAACAAATTGCGTGAATGGCAGACATGAATTAGTGGCTTTTGCAAAAGAGTATGGCATTAAGCATGATGTATGCGGCAAAATTGTAGTGGCCACTGAGGAAAAAGAATTACCTCATATGGACAAAATTTTCCAAAATGGAATTGAAAATAAAATTGAAGGCATAGAGAAAATTGGTCCCGATAAAATCCGCGAAATAGAACCTTTTGTTAAAGGTATTGCTGGCATTTGGGTTCCCTGCACAGGCATTATTGATTTCCGCGGCGCCACTGAAAAAATGGTGGAGATTGCACTTGCTAAAAATCAAAATTCAAAATTATTTCTCAATGAAGAAGTAACCGGAATAGAACATCATTCTGATCACTCGGTGATAAGCACTTCCAAAGGGAAACACACTGCTTCGCGACTTATTTTCTGTGGTGGATTGCAAGCGGATCGCCTGGCAAAAAAAGACAAGGTGAAGATCAAGGAAAAGGTTGTTGGTTTTAGAGGAGATTATTACGAATTAACCGAACAGGGAAAACACAAAGTGAAGAACCTGATTTACCCTGTTCCTAATCCCGATTTCCCCTTTTTAGGCGTTCACTTTACGCGGATGACCAACGGAGAAACCGAATGTGGTCCGAATGCCGTTTTTACCTTTAAACGCGAAGGATATGGCAAAACGGACTTTTCACTTCGTGACACCTGGGATGCTTTGACCTATATTGGAACATGGAGGTTATTTTTTCATAACATGAAATTTGGAATCAACGAATACCGCCGTGCCTTTTCCAAGCGTTTGTTTTTAAAAACACTTCAACGGATGATTCCGGATCTAACCATGGACGATATTCATCCCGGAAGAGCCGGGGTAAGAGCCTTGTTATTGAGAAGAGACGGCGACACGCGTGATGATTTCAGAATAGAAACTGCCGGTAATTCCATCCATGTTTTAAACGCACCATCTCCTGCTGCAACAGCAAGTTTAGCCATAGGCGGACAAATAGCCGACATGGCAGAAAAGCACTTTAATCTGAAATAATTTAAAGGATTACTTTATAGCGCTCGAAGAAGGCCTGCCAATCCCAAATGAAATTGCTCATGATATCATTCATGCGCTTAAGGAAAATCGGATTGGGCGTATTTAAGGTACGGAAGTAATCAGCCTGAAAATGGTTGAGGTTATATTTATAAAACACACCACGTGCCATGGAATACAATACATTTTTAGAAGGGTGATTCACTCTCGATAAGAAATCACTGTATTCTTTATACGAAGCATTGAAGGCATTGATGTCCATATCCAGGCCAGCCGCACATTTTTCAATAATATGTTTCCGGAGGACATCCTCCATTTCCGGATCGAAACTTTCACCTAATAATTTAATGTTCCCCACCAGAACAATCATTAAAAACTGTTCATCATCGGCCGGATTAATGTTAGGTGACTTCGCAAAGTCCTGATCCTCATTGATTAAAGCAGCTACTTCAGGGAATCCATTCTGCACAATATCAAAAAGATTGCTGACAAAGGCCGTAGCGAGACGATCTTCGGTAATCTTCTTTTTAGAGAATATGGTCAGCAATGATATCATAATTCATTCAGAATTCGGATTTAACAAAAATAAAATGCATTAAACCCCACTTTATTAACACCCTGTTAGCATTTTCAACAAAGTTATTAACCTACTGGAAACGTAATTTTTATTGAAATCTCCTTTCATCATATTCTTTGCCCATTTACCGATTTATGAACAAACACAAACAATCTCATTATACATTTGTAGCTCTTAAAACCCAGTTGATGAAAACCAGACATGTTGTACTTGTTGGAGCTATAGTAATGGTTCTGTTTATGGTTAAAACCCTCATTTCAAATCAGAACATTTTCAGCTTAAAAACGGAAGAAAAAAAGGGAAGCTCAGCCCGATTTGTAAAAGCCATCGAGGCAAGTCCCGATAGTAATATGGTGTTAATTGAGGGTCAGGGCCGGATTTCCTCTACCCGTAAAATTGATGTATCTGCAGAAGTGCAAGGATTGATTTTGCCTGGCAAAGTATTTAAGTCGGGAACGAATGTCCGCCAGGGGGAACTTTTATTCTCCATTCGCGACCAGGATGCACGTTTATCATTACAGGCAAGAAAATCGAATTATTTGAATGTGATTTCAAATGTCCTCCCGGATTTAAAACTCGATTATCCGGAGAGTTATAATGAATGGAAAAATTTCTTTGATAAAATAGAAATCAGCTCTCCTCTACCCGAATTACCCGTTGTAAAATCATCACGTGAAAAATCATTTCTGGCTTCAAAGAATATTTTTGGGGAGTATTACGGAATCCGATCAGATGAAGAACGCTTAAAAAAATACGTTGTGGTTGCACCATTTGACGGAACCATAACAGATGTATTTTCCGAACCGGGAGCGGTAGTTAATCCAGGAACAAAATTATTGTCGCTGATTAAATCGGACGATCTTGAGATAGAGGTTCCCATTGACGTAAAAAACATTGGTTGGATTAAAGTTGGAGCGAAAGTAGAATTGCATGCAACATCTGGTCCTGCAGAATTCACCGGTACCGTTATTCGTATTGGCGAGTTTGTTAATGCTTCCACCCAATCGATGCCGGTTTTTGTAAAAATAGAAAAGGGCGATAAAGATGTACTTTATTCAGGCATGTACCTTACTGCGAAAATCAGAGGCCATGCGCTGGCTAATACCATTGAAATTCCCCGAAGAGCTATTGTAGATGATCATTATTATTATTTCATCAAGGATTCCCTTTTGGTTAAGAAAGAACTCAATATAGAATATGTAACCAAAGAAAATGTAATTGCAAGTGGAATTCCGAAGGGAACAATGGTTGTTATTGAGCCGCTCAGTAATGTAAATGACAGTTTACGTGTAATCCCTAATGTGAAAAAATGAGACGTCTAATAGCCTTTTTCATCACCAATCCCATTTGGGGAAATGCATTTATTCTGATTACAATCGTATTCGGTTTACTTTCGTTGTTCAACATGCGGCGGTCCTTTTTCCCTGAAATAGCACCGCGTATTATCACCATCTCAGTAGCTTATCCGGGTGCATCTCCTGCAGAAATGGAAGAAGGTGTTACCACTAAAATTGAGCAGGCTGTTGAAGGTTTATCCGGAATAAAAAAAATCACTTCCTCATCCGAAGAAAATGTAGCCAACATTAAAATTGAGGCGTATGAGGACACCGATATGGATGAAATGCTTACCGATGTAGAGAACACGGTAAACTCCATTAATTCATTTCCGGTAGGTGCAGAAAAACCTATTGTAAAAAAATTGAAGGTTAGCGAAATGGGCGGTACAGCTGCTTTTTTATCCTTAACCGGACCCGATGATTTATGGGCGCTCAAACATAAAGCGGAAGAAATTGAGAATGATTTTCTTGCTTCACCTGCTATTTCTCAACTTCGAATTGTAGGTTATCCGGATGTTGAATTTTCAATTGAAGTTCAGGAAAACAAATTACTGGAATACGGCTTACGATTTGATCAGGTTGTGGCTGCCGTAAAATCTAACAATATTGATTTAACCGGTGGTACCATTAAAACAGAGGAAGAAGAATACATCATCCGTTTAAGAGCTAAACAAACGGTTGCAGATGAAATCGGAAAAATTGTTTTAAGAGCAAACAACGAAGGTGAAATTATTTTTCTTAGCGATGTTGCTTCGGTTAAATTTCAATTTGCAGACCGACCTTTTAAATCTTATTTAGACGGCAAACGAAATGTTTCCATCATTGTTTCTAAATTACCAGATGAAGACCTGGGAGCCATCGCAAAATTTCTGGATGATTATTCCACAAAATTCAATGAAAAAAATAAAGACTATCAACTTAAAATCATTTTCCAGTTTGCCGATATGCTGCAAGAGCGTATCGATCTTTTAGCTACAAATGGATTACAGGGATTTGTACTGGTACTAATTTGCTTAGGATTTTTCCTCAGTCTCCGCGTATCCTTCTGGGTTGCGATGGGTATCCCAATTTCATTTTTAGGCTTATTTATTTTCGGTTATATGTATGGTATGACCATCAATATGATTTCACTCTTTGGGATGATTATCGTAATTGGAATTCTGGTTGATGATGGTATTGTGATTTCCGAAAATATTTATGCCCATTTTGAACGAGGTAAATCGCCCATGCGCGCTGCCCTGGATGGGACGTCAGAAGTTTTCACCTCGGTGATTGCATCTGTTTTAACTACAGTTGTAGCTTTTGCATTGCTAATGTTTGTCGGCGGTCAGTTTGAAATGATGCGAGAAATGGCTTTTGCGGTAGTAGCATGTTTAATCTTTTCTTTATTCGAAGCAATTCTCACTTTACCGCAACATCTCGGTCACGATTCCATGTTGAAACCGGTAAAAGTCGGCTGGTACCAAAAAGTAAGAGGAAGAATTAATAAATGGATAGATAGTTTTAGGGATGGCTATGCCTGGTTACTTGAAAAAATCATGCGCAGACACCGGATTACTTTGTTCATCCCAATGGCTTTTATCGTTCTGGTTGCTTTTTTATTCAGCAAACAAATCATCAAGTTTACATTCTTCCCCAATGTGCAATTGGATGATATTACCATTTCTGTAGCCTTTAAACCGGGGGAACGTGAAATGCAGACGGAGGACTTTCTTACTTATTGTCAATCGAAAGTTTATGAAGTAAGAGATTCACTGGAAAAAGCACATGGATCACCGGTTATTACTGCAACCACATTATCTATTGGCGCGGCTGAATTACTTGGTGAAAATGGTGCACATGCAGGAACCTTAAGAATGCAAATTGATATAGAAGGAAAAGAAATTGAAAGTTATACCATTGCAGAATTAGTGCGGCAACGAATTGGACCGGTAAAAGGTCCGGAGAAATTCACCATTGGTGGACAAGGCCGTTTTGGTAAACCGGTGGCGCTGATGATGTCATCGAACAACCAGCAAGAATTAACTGAAGCCCGCAATTTTGTAAAAGGGAAATTTATTAATCTGGGACCGTTGAAAGACGTAACGGATAATAGTCCTTTAGGTGCTCAGGAAATCAATATTGAACTTTTGCCAAAAGCTTATTTATTAGGATTAAGCAGAAATGAAATTGCACGTCAAATTCGTCAGGGATTTTTTGGTGAAGAGGCTCAGCGTTTAATTATAGGTGAAGATGAAGCCAGAGTTTGGATTCGTTATCCGAAGGAAGACCGAATGTATTTAGGTCAGGTGGAAGAAATGAAAATTAAAACCCTGAATGGTGAAACTTATCCTTTAAAAGAGCTAGTGAATTTTTCTATAAAACGTGGAGATGTTGGAATACGACATTACAACGGAAAAAAAGAAATTACGGTTGAAGCCGATTTAATCAACAACAACGCACCGGTTGGTGATGCAATTCAATTAGTCACCGACAGTGTACTTCCTGAATTAAAACAGCGCTATCCAAGCATTGAAACAACTTTTCTTGGTCAGGCAGAACGTGCAAGGGAAACACAAGGTCCGATGATGATTGTTTTGTTCCTGACTATTTTCCTTGTGATATTAATCCTGGCTTTAACCTTTAGCTCTACCCTACAAGCATTCATCGTCCTTACCGCCGTTCCCGCCGGAATTTTCTGCGCATTTTTTGGTCACGGTCTCGAAGGTAAACCTGTTTCTTTATTTAGTTTCTGGGGGATTATTGCGTTGGTTGGAATTTTGGTGAATGATGCAGTGGTAATGGTGGATACCTACAATCGCTACATTAAAGAAGGGATGTCGGTAAAAGACGCTGCCTATGAAGCAGGACGATCGCGATTTAGAGCTGTATTACTTACATCCATCACCACGGTGGCAGGTTTATATCCTTTAATTTTGGAGGACAGTTTTCAGGCACAGTTTTTAATTCCGATGGCCATTGCCGTTGCGCACGGATTATTATGGGGAACCATGTTTACCATTTTATTTTTCCCGACCGTAATTATTTTTTACAACGATTTGAGAAGGACACTGATCTGGTTTAATGGAAATATTCCATCCGTATTCAGCACCTTCTTCCTGCTAGTTACCTTTTTGTTGGATATTGGAATTGTGTTTGGTTTTCAATTTGCAGGAAATTTAAGTATCGGACTGCCTATAACTCTTGGTTCATTGGTAATACAATCGCTCATTTTTATCCCATTAATTGTTTTAAAACCTGATGTAGCAAAAAGAGCGGTGGCAATTCATGTGGCTCTATTGTTCAACCTCGCATTAATTATCATTCCATTTTATGTATTTGCAAAGTTGAAGTACGGAATATTCATTTTAATTCCTGAAGGAGTATTTATTTATTTCTTTTATGAGCATATAATGAAATGGATATTTAAATATCATATTGATTCGTTTCCGAATGCTGAATCCGTTGAACCAATATTCAGAAGAAATAAATTGGAATTACAACTTGAAAAAGATCTTAGTGATGAACAAGCATAAATTAATTTTATTCATCTCTCTCTGCCTGGCCTCGCAATATATTGCAGCGCAAGAGAAATTATCGCTTTCGGATGCTATTCGGATTTCTTTAGAAAAAAATTATAAAATTGAAATCGCAAAAGATCAGATTGCTATTGCTAAAAACAATAATAACTGGGGCGAGGCGGGAAGATGGCCAAGTATTGATTTGCAAATAACGCAGAACAACAACATTCTTGATCAGAGTAATAATCCAACCGCATTTATTAAGGATAAAATCACAACGAACTCAGTCAACGGTAATCTATCTGCAAACTGGATGTTGTTTGGTGGATTCAGAGTTAAATTCACCAAAGAAAAACTTGAACAAATTCAGGCACAGAGTGAGGGCAATGCTTTGGTTGTAGTGGAAAACACGATTCAGGGTGTAATTTTGGCTTATTATAATTCAGTATTACAAAAAGAAAAACTGGATGTATTGGCGAAACTGATCAAGTTGTCGCGCGATAAATATGATCACATGCAACGCAAAAAGGATTTGGGTGTAAGTGGAACCTTCGATTTGCTCCAGATAAAAAATGCGTACATGAGTGATTCTACCAACTATTTATTGCAAGAAATCGCATATAGAAATTCGGTGAGGAATTTAAATTTATTAATGAGTCAGGATGTAGAACGTTTTTACGACCTCAGCGATTTTTTAGAAGCAAAAACTGAGCGTTATGAATACGACACCTTAAAATCGAGAATGCTCAGAAGCAACAATACCATTATGAACCAGTATATCAATTTGGAGTTACAACGCACTGCCATTGATTTAGCCAAGAGTTCGATGTATCCGGTTGTTTCATTGCAGGTAGGAACCAACAATTCATTTAGTCACTTTCAAACCTCACAATTTGAATCGAACGGCTCCAACCTCAACTACTTTGCCAATTTTGTAATCAACTTTAATTTATTCAACGGCGGCAAAACCAAACGTGCCATTCAAAATGCGCGCATTCAGGAACATTTGCAGAGCATTACGTTGGAAGAGCAGGTTTTTACGCTTACAGGTCAATTACGAAACGCCTACGAAATGTATTTAGCGCGACAGGTAATTTTGATGTTGACTTCAGAAGCGTATTCAAATGCCGAATTCAATTTAAAACTGGCACAAGAACGCTTTGATCAGGGAACCTTATCGTCTTTCAATTTCAGGGATGTCCAGATTCAATTTTTAAATGCTGCTATGGTTCGTCTGGAAGCTGCCTATAACCTGATTAATTCTCACACTGAACTAATGCGTTTAACGGGTGGGATTCTATCGATTAACTGATGGCTTCTTACTGATTTTTATATCTGCCAATTTAAATTTTATCTTTCTTTTTAAGTTTCGAAGGTTTTTGTTGGGCTAGTTTTTTAACTTTGAATTTACAACGGCTTTCCCGGCAGACCTCCGAGGTTTTATAAACCTCGGAGGTCTGCCGCCGCCGCCGCTGTTGAATCTTTCCTCCATTATAATACCAACAGAAACATGTCAGACGATCGCAAAGTCATTTTTTCCATGGTGAAGGTGAACAAAACCACACCACAAGGCAAGCATATTTTAAAGGACATCTACCTCTCCTTTTTCTACGGAGCAAAAATCGGGATTATCGGACCCAACGGTGCCGGTAAATCAACGGTGTTAAGGATTATTGCCGGACTCGACAAAACCTATCAGGGAGATGTTGTGTTTTCACCGGGGTATACGGTTGGACACCTTGCTCAGGAACCGGAATTAGATGAAAGTAAAACGGTAATCGACATTGTGCGTGAGGGTGTGCAGGGGACCATGGATCTATTGCAGGAATTCGAAGACATTAACAACAAATTCGGTGAATCCGAATACCTGGATGATCCCGATAAAATGGAAAAATTAATGAATCGCCAGGCAGAAGTTCAGGAAAAACTCGATGCGTGCGATGCATGGAATATTGATGTGAAACTGGCGCGTGCGATGGACGCTCTGCAATGTCCGGAAGCCGATACTCCAATAAATGTTTTATCAGGAGGTGAAAGAAGACGGGTAGCTTTATGCCGACTCCTCCTTCAACAACCCGATGTTTTATTGTTGGATGAACCGACCAACCACCTTGATGCAGAAAGTGTATTGTGGTTAGAACAACACTTACAACAATATCCAGGAACTGTAATTGCAATTACCCACGATAGATACTTCCTCGATAATGTTGCAGGCTGGATTCTCGAATTAGACCGCGGCGAAGGAATTCCCTGGAAAGGAAATTATACTTCATGGCTAGAACAGAAAAAGAAACGCCTCGAAGAAGAGGAAAAATCGGAAAGCAAGCGACAAAAAGTTCTGGAGAGAGAGTTGGATTGGGTGCGCCAGGGAGCGAAGGGTCGACAAGCAAAACAAAAAGCGCGTCTTCAGAACTATGAAAAAATGTTGAGCGAAGACACCAAAGAAAAAGAAGCAAAACTGGAATTATTTATTCCACCGGGACCTCGTCTTGGAAATGAAGTTATTTCGTTTGAACATGTAGCAAAAGGATTTGGCGACAGAATTCTTTATGAGGATCTAAATTTCAAACTTCCTCCTGCAGGTATCGTGGGAATTATTGGTCCGAACGGTGCCGGTAAAACAACCATTTTCAGAATGATTATGGGAGAAGAACAGCCCGATGCCGGTAAAATCACCATAGGTGAAACGGTAAAAATTGCCTATGTAGATCAGTCGCATAAAGAAATTGATCCCAATAAATCAGTATGGGAAGTAATTTCCGGAGGAGGAAATGAAAACATTGAACTTGGAGGAAAACTGGTAAATTCCCGCGCTTATGTTTCGCGGTTTAATTTTAATGGGACCGACCAAAATAAAAAATGTGGAATATTATCCGGTGGAGAAAGAAACCGATTGCATTTGGCCATGACATTAAAATCCGGCTCCAACGTATTGTTACTCGATGAGCCGACCAATGATCTGGATGTAAATACCATTCGTTCATTGGAAGAGGCGCTAGAGAACTACGCAGGTTGTGCCGTAATTATTTCGCACGACAGATGGTTCTTAGACCGTGTTTGCACACATATTCTGGCATTCGAAGGCGACGCTTCGGTTTATTCGTTTGAAGGATCATTTACTGAATACGAGGAAAACAAGAAAAAACGACTTGGCGACACACTCGAGAAAAAATTCAGGTATAAAAAGTTGGTTAAGTAATGCAATCTGAAATCATCAGAAAATACTTCCCAGAAATAACAAAAGAGCAGGAAGATAAATTCAACCGGCTTTTTGAGTTGTACTCCGATTGGAATTCTAAAATCAACGTGATTTCGAGAAAGGACATGGATCAATTTTATATTCACCATGTATTACATTCATTAGGAATCGCAAAAGTAATTCGCTTTCAACCGGGGACAAAAATCCTTGACGTTGGAACCGGAGGTGGATTTCCGGGAGTACCACTTGCAATTTTATATCCTGATGCACAATTTCATTTAGTCGATTCGATTGGAAAAAAAATAAAAGTTGTAAATGAAGTTGCCGAATCACTGCAGTTAAAAAACATTACCACACAACATTCAAGAGCTGAAGATATAAAAGGTAAATTTCACTTTATCGTTTCACGTGCCGTGACCACATTCAGTGAATTTATCCCATGGGTCGCCAATAAATTTGCGAAAGAGGAATTCAATTCACTTCCCAACGGAATATTGTATTTAAAGGGAGGCGATTTAAGCGAAGAATTAAAGGGAATAAAGCACTACGAAATCACAGAATTGAAAACGATTTTTGAGGAAGAATTTTTTGAAACCAAAAAAGTAGTTTACCTACTCTAGATAAAAATTATTCAATTTCATGTAACTCAATATTGAGCTTACATAACTTCTGATAATTAATTCCAACATTCTGCATATCGTCGTCGCCCGACTCAAAAATCCATTTCACCGTAACGCTGTCGTTTTTACTTTCGATTCTTTTAATGACTTCCAGTACGGCAATTACTGAAGATGATGAGATGTAATCGAATTGTAATTCCAGCATGGAATTGGGTAAAACATCGTTCGACATTACCCATTCAACTAAAGACAAATAAAATTTTTTCGAATTTTCGGGGAATGATTTTCCGCGAATAAAATATACTCCGCTGGTATTATCGAACCGGATCTCAGGAGTATTTCTGGTTGGTTCCAAATAAAAGGATGCCATACTTAACCTCCATTGCGATCTATCTTCACTTCACAAGTAAAGCAACATAATTTATCGTTTACATCCTCAAAATTATAATTGAGTTTGTTTTTCGATTTCATAGCCATGGTGATGAAACCTAAACCGGCTCCACCTTTGTTGGAGATGATTCCATTGGTAAGCACTTCCATATATAAGGCTTTCACCTGAGCTTCATCGTAACCGTTGATTTGCTTCAGGCGCTCCTCCATAATTGCTTTATTCGAATTCAACAGGAGATTACCAAAAGTAACCAGGTATTCATGTTCATCCTGACCAATTACTAAAAAGGAATATTGATTTCCGCTTTCATCTTTTTCGCCATGTAAACGGACATTCTGAAGACCTTCTACCAATATGGAGAACATTCGCTTCACCGTTCCCTTTTTGTCTCCCGCCTCAAGCATGGTTTCCTCTACTCCATTCGAAATAGAATTCACCAAATCCTGAGTAAAGTCGCCAAAATGAGAAACGAGAATTCTTTTCTGCGAATTACTGTTGTAGTTCCCGTATATCTCCTGATATCGCGAATTACAGACCTCTAGTACTTTATTTGAGGATGCACTCATTAAGCGCCAGTCTCCAGTTTTTTATTGGTTTACCTTAATTCCCTGCAAGTTAAAAAAAATAACAAAACTGTACAATCTTTAATAAACAACTAAAAATCAGTTGCTTAAACAAAAAAACAGCGGGAAATCAATCAACTTGCTTTTCCAAATATAGGATTTTGAGGATAGGAACAAAGTGCCCCCCCTATGAATTGTTTTGCACAGGCAACGGTTGAATTCCTACCTACAAATTACAACCAGAGAATCCGGACATAAACCTGGGGATTCAATTTTAATTTAATGGGCCGGTACTCTTCCCACAAATTAATGCGTTGAAAGCTGGCATTTGCGCCCACATCAAAGCTAAACTTGTCATTAAACTTCACCCTCACCCCGGTGCCAATACCGGCGCCCCAACCGATTCCACCTACATCGTAACGGTTGTAAATGGTAGATTGACGCAAAAGGGAATAGCGGAGACCTTCAATGATCACATCATTTTTTTGCGCTTTAACGGCATTAAAGGACCCAAACAACTCCAGATATCCACCCGCCTTGTAACGATCTCCGTAATCGATATGAACACCTAAATCAATTTGCATTCTCCGCTCTTCGCCGATGACCGACTCAGGAAAAATAATAGGATCTCCAAATGGATTAGCGGGATCGGTTGCCGAAATGGTAAATACTTCTTGCGTTTTTATTCGCTGAACATTGATATTACTGAACAAAGCCGTGCTCTCATCGAGGTAATAGCCCAAATGTAAACCGAGGTCTAATCCCCAGCGGTATCTTTCGTTGGAGGGATATTCCGAGAGCACAAAGTCCTTTTGAATTTTATTGTAAATCTGGTTGTAGATGGTTTGTATCCCAATTAAATCTTTAATGGAAAAATCGCTGTATCCCGAATAGTATGGGGCAGTGTATTTATTGGCCAATATACTACCGGCATTTATTCCAAAATAAAACGAAGAACCACCTGAATTTTCATCCTCCTGGGCCATGACAAATCCTACCTGCGAGATCAGCATTAATCCAACCACAAAATATTTTTTCCACTTGTTCATCTTCTTCTTTTTTGGGAACAATATATTTACTATTTTGAACCGTTTTTCAATCTTACAAAATTAGCTGTTATGGGATTATGGAATAAACTCAAGGGTGAATTAATAGATATTATCGAATGGCTCGATAATTCCGATAATTCAATTGCATGGCGTTTCGAACGCTACGATAATGAAATTAAGAATGGCGCTAAGCTGATCGTTCGCGAATCACAAGTGGCCGTTTTTCAAAATGAAGGAGAGTTTGCCGATGTATTCGGACCCGGGACCTATACGCTGGAAACCCAAAACCTGCCGATCCTTTCCACGTTGAAAGGATGGAAATACGGTTTTAGCAGTCCCTTTAAAGCTGAAGTGATATTCGTTAACACCAAGGTGATTGCTGATATTAAATGGGGGACAAAAGGTCCAATGACCATTAACGATATGAATTCAATGGTCTTTCGTAATTCGCAATTAAAGGCATTTGGATCGATGGAATTGAAAGTCATCGATGCGAAAATGTTTATCCGCGAAGTAATGGGTACCGATGATCATTTTACTAAAGAAGAAATCGCAGACCGTTTACGCACCCGCGCGGTGAGTTATCTGACCAACGTTTTAAATGCAGATAAATCCATGTTACCATCCTTTGGTAGCGAAGAGATCAATCAAAAACTCACCGAAAAAATGAATGTCGATTTCGCGAAAATGGGATTGGCATTGAATGCCTTCTTAGTGGAGAGTCACGATTTCGATGAGGCAACTAAAGGACGATTGGCAAGAATGTCGGAAGCTGAAATGAAAGCCTTCGAAATTGAAACCGAAAACAAAGCCAAAGCGAATTCCATCAACATGTATGGAAACAACATGAATAATTACACCCAATATCAAATGGGACAATCCATCGAGAAAGCGGCTTCTAATCCGCAAGGTGGCACCATGGGTGAAATGATGGGCGCAGGAATGGGATTTGCTTTTGGTCAGCAAATGATGAATCAGCAAAACATGCAGAATCAGCAAAACATGAATAAAGGACCAGTGCCTCCTCCGATTCCGGGTGTGGTTAAGTTCTTTATTGCTGCGAACGGACAACAATATGGTCCTTTCGAAATGCCACAACTGCAACAAATGGCACAACAAGGTCAGCTTACCCGCGAATCGATGGTGTGGAAAGAAGGAATGGCCAATTGGGCTACTGCAGCTGCTGTTCCGGAATTATCCTCTTTATTCGGAGCAGTACCACCACCTCCACCACCCATGTAGTTTTATAATAAAGGCTGATCGCAAGTGAAGCCTTTTTTCATTTTGTTACACCCAACAAAACGATGTTATGGAAGAACAAGTTGTAAATACGCAAGACCAAAAAGAAACCAAGTGTAAAGAATGTGGAGCAACACTACACTATTCACCCGGGACTTCTAGTTTGAACTGTCAGTATTGCGGTACTGAAAACACATTTGAAGTTAAACGCGAACCCATCGAAGAAATTGATTTCGAGGTTTACGTTAACGACATGATGAATCGTGCCGATGAAACACAAACAGTAAGTACTATTCATTGCGACTCATGTGGATCTACAACCCAGCTAAATCCAAATATCGTATCCGATTCCTGCGCATTTTGCGGGAGTCACCTCTCGGTGAAAGCCGGAAGTACTAAAATTATTAAACCCAAAAGCATGTTGCCATTTGGGGTGGACCGCAACCAGGCTTTTGATGAATTCAGAAAATGGATTCACTCGAGATGGTTTGCTCCGAATGATTTGAAAAAATTTCTTCGTCACTCCGAAAAATTATCGGGAGTTTATCTTCCGTATTGGACCTATGATGCCGGTACCGACACTTCGTATACCGGAATGCGGGGTATTAACCGGACCGAAAGTTATACTGCATTCGAAAACGGAAAATCTGTTACACGTACCCGCGTTGTTACCGATTGGTATCCGTGTTCAGGATACGTGCAGCAGGATTTTGATGATGTTTTAGTTCTTGCGAGTTCTTCGTTGCCTAAAGCATACACTGAAGCATTGGAACCCTGGGATCTGGAAAATCTGACTTCCTTCGATGAAAAGTTTCTCACCGGATTTCGTGCTGAATCGTACGCGGTAGATTTGAAAGAAGGATTTGAAAATGCTAAATCAAAAATGGATGTGATGATTCGTCAGTCGGTTAATCGTCACATCGGTGGAAATCACCAACGGATTCTAACGATGGACACCACTCATTATAATGTAACCTTTAAGCATATTTTACTACCGGTATGGATCAGTGCATTTAAATACCATGGTAAAACCTATCGTTTTATGGTGAATGGCCGCACGGGTGAAGTACAGGGTGAGCGTCCTTACAGCACAATGAAAATTGTGATGTTTGTCCTCATGTGCATTGCCATTATAGGAGCTATTATCTGGTTAATCATGTATTTCCAGAATAAATAATTCTCCGCCCGAAATTCCATTTTACCACTCATTGATTTTTTCTTTTCCGGATGCGGGACGGATGTAACTTTGTATGGAGTTAAGCGTCGTAATTAAAATTTGAATATGAAAACACCTTTAATTTCTGCATTTCTTTTGTTGTGGATGGGTTCATCCGCACAAAGTAAATTCGAAATAGACCTGAATCTTTGTCCAAAAGATGAATTGGAGGTCAGATACACCTTTGACAAAAATCCGGAAAGTGATACGCTTCGATTTTCATTTCCTGCCACTGTTCCCGGAACTTACGACACACAGGATTATGGCAGATTCATTACTCAGTTTGCAGCCTACAATCTGGATGGGAAAAAAATGAAAGTCACCAAAGAAGGAAACAACACCTGGGTGATTTATAACGCTAAGGTCCTAAAACATCTCACCTATTCCGTAGAAGATGTGATGGACAAAAAAGTAAAAGAGCATCCCATTTTTCAACCGGCTTCAACACATTTTATTGCGAATAAAAATTTTCTGTTCAACAATGGCGGAATTTTCGGATTTGTAGAAGGAAAAGAAAATGAACCATTACTCATCGATATTAAAAAACCAAAACATCTTTTTGGGGCGACATCCTTACCCATGATTTCTTCTTCTGAAATTCACCAGAATTTTAAAGCAAGAAACTACCATCAGCTGATTGATTGTCCGATGATGTTTTCTGAACCAGACACAGCTCAATTTTTTGTAAACAGAACCAAGGTTACCATTTCTGTTTTTGATGTACAAGGCAAAAAGAGAGCTAAGCATTTTTATCAGGCATTAAAACGAGATATGGAAGCCATTGCTAAAACATTACCTGCGCTTCCTGTGGACAATTACACCTTTATCATTTTTGTTGATGATCTCCGCGAATTGGGAAAAGTTTTAACAGGTAAAAAAATTGGATTATTAAAGAAATTAAAACTCGCACTTAAGTACAGAAATCTCGGAATCGGTGCGCTGGAGCATGGTAATTCATCATCCTACTATCTGGGCGATTTCGGAGATAATATTGATTTGGAAGAAATCAGTCTGGATGGACAACTTACCGGTGCTGCCATTCATGAGTTCATGCATATTATCACCCCATTGGGATTACACTCGCAATACATCGGGAATTTTAATTATACCCATCCTGTAATGAGTAAACACTTATGGTTGTATGAAGGAATTACCGAATATTTTGCGCATTATGTAAAATTCAAGGGAGGTGTATATACCGAGGATGAATTTTTAAAGGCTATGAGCGAAAAATTTTCAAGTGGTGTTAGTTTCCCTGTCAGTGAAATGTCGTTTACAGAAATGAGTGCGCATGTGCTGGAGAAAAAATACCACGAGCATTACGGACAAGTATATCAACGCGGTGCTGCGCTGGGTATGTTGCTCGATGGTGAAATCAGAAAACTGAGCAATGGATCTAAAACATTACTGGATGTTGTTCTTGAACTGAACAGCAAATACGGCGCTGAAAAATCGTTCGACGAAGAAAAATTCTTTGATGAATTTACGGCTGCTGTTCACCCTGATTTACGACCCTTCTTTACTACCTATATCGAAGGAAAAAACCAATGGAAACCAAATGATCAACTAGGTGGAATGAATGTTGTGTATTACGATACGCTAATTGAAAACGGTGCATTGAGTCCGTTGAGTCCAAATGAAAATGACGTTAAAATTAAAATGGTAAACGGCAGTTTAATCATTAAAATTGAATCGACGGGTGCTGCTGAGTGGGCGGGTTTACAAGCGGGCGACATGGTTGAATTTACGGAGTACCGCAAAGTATTCACTGATAAAATTACAGAAGGATCTACCGTAAAACTTCCGATATATCGAAAAGGAAAAAAATCAGAGCTCGATGTTAAGGTGAAGTTCGGGCCGAAGAAGAAGGCTCATGTACTTCGTAAAAAACAATAAAAATAAAAGCGGCGATTCGATTGAATCGTCGCTCTTATTTCAACTCCCCGCTTGCATCATGGTTGTTGACTCAGCGTTGCTGTTCCCGGTTTAACGACTTCTATCCATTTACCAGGTTTACGTGCATTAATCGTATTATCATACATCGCCTCGGTGCTGATGGTAGGTAAATAATAACGACCTAAATATGCAGCATTCAATTTAACTCTGAATGTTTTGGTTTTACCGGATGCTATTCCGAAATAAGTATAAACCCGATCATCGCGGATATCCTGATAGGTTGGATAATCCGATTGAATCGTTGAAACAAAATCATCCATTCGTCCATTATGAATTTCCCATCCACCGGGGAAGGTTTGATTCAGGGCCATTTCTGATAAATAACCACGGGTTCCCGGATTGGTAATGGTTACTTCAGCAATGAAATCGGTTCCCTGCTCCAATGAAGAAACATCTAGGGCCTGACCCGACATGGAATAATAATTGACATCTATACTCACATTCTCGGCAGCAGAACTTTCATCTCCTACTTTAGGAACACCTTCTACCGAAAGTTTGGCATACAACACACCGTTTCCTGTATTTTTAAGTTGCAACTTATTATTACCGGTCATTTTCTTCGGCGAAACTTCATCTTTAAATACTGCAACCTGAGTAGATTTTGAAATCGGATTAGCACCACTGAATGCATACGTAAACTTCATGGTTTTATCACTCGGTGATGAGCCTACAAATTTACTGATGGCGATTAAACAATAGGCCGTAGTTTGTGTACTCATCCATTGATTCGAATTCAATTCTTTGGCTATCTCTTTCATTAATGTTGCGCCTTTTGCTTTGGAAGAGGTGAGCGACATCACTTCAAGGATCATGGCTTTATCGCGCACATCACTTCCATACGAATAACCCAACTCCTGATATTTTGGAATTTTAGTATTAGCCGTGTTCATCAATTTTGAAGCGACATCTGATTGTCCTGCCAATTGATAAGCCGCAGCCAAACGCCATTTAGCAGCATTCGATAAGGTACCCGATTCACGAAGTCGGTTCATAGCACCCATTTCCGGTTGACGAGCAAGCGCAAGAGTGTATAAACGATACGCTTGTGAAATATCATTGTATTGCTGATAACCATATTCGTTATTCGGAACATTGCTTCTCCAGTTTCGCGCAAGTTTTTGCTGGAATTTAATCCAGTTATTTTTCAAGGAAGAAGGAATGCGGTAACCTTTTGCTTCTGCTTCCAATAAGAAATGTCCCGCATAATTAGATCCCCAATCGCTGGCGGTTGATTCGCCCGGCCAATAGCTGAAGCCTCCGTCTGAGGTCTGGAACAATTGAATTCGTTTGATCGCTGCATTTACATTCGCAGAAATTTCACGTTTAAAATTATTATCCAGATCCATTAAATTACTCAAAAACAATTGCGGGAATGCTGCTGATGTGGTTTGTTCAATACAACCATGCGGATAACTGATCAGGTATTTTAAGCGGTTTCCAAGATTGATCATTGGAATGGAAGAAACTTCAATTGAAATTTTATTCGTTCCTTCTACCCCAGCGAATGTATACGTTGGATTCCATTCTTTACCCGGTTCAATGATGGTTTCTACCACGTCAACCACTTTCGGATTCGGAGTGCGAACGTCGAGTTCAATTTCGTGACGCGCTACTTCATTTCCGGAACGGGCTATAATTTCTACCTTGGCAATACCCACTTTTTCGGCCACTTCCAATTCGAAATTAATCACCTCATCGCCGATATTTTTAAACTTAAGCGATTGCTTTGTTCCGTTTTTAGGTTTAAGCATGGCATTGGGACGAATTTCCACCGTAACATCTTTTACGTGTTTCTCCATTGCAAAAACATCCACAGGAAGCTTCACGGTTTCGCCGGGACCTAATACACGTGGTAAGGTTCCTAAAACCATCAGCGGATTGCGAACCGCTACTGTTTTTTCTGCATTTCCATATCGGAGATCCTGGCCCGCAACCACCATTACACGTACAGAGCCAACATAATTTGGAATTTTTACCTGATGTGTTTTTGATGCACCAGGTTTCAATTCGAAGGGACCTGCAAAATAAACCATCGGTTTAAAGCGATTTGCTTTTGCTCCCTTTTTACCTTCCGCTTCACCATCACCACCAATCGCTAACATTTTATCCAGCTTCGCAGTGAAGGAGCCCATTACCTGATCATATAAATCCCAGGTTTTTACACCCAGAGCTTCACGGGCATTAAAGTTTGACCAGGGATCTGGTGTTTTAAATGAGGTTAAATCCAACAACCCTTCATCCACCATCGCCAGTGTATAGGTCATCGGTTTTCCATTCTGTTCTTTAACGGTAATTGATGTAGTGGTTTCCGGACGAATAACATCAGGCATCGAAATTACGGGCGACAAATGTGAATCCGGATTTTCAACCTGAATCGGCAATACACCGTACAAACGCAATGGTAAATCATTCGCAGTAATTGAGTGCGGTTGCAGTAAAGAAATATTTACATAGCAATTGGGCGACATCGACTCGGTGGTGGTGAATTCAAATTTTGTTTCACCTGCATCGGTATCAATCCAGAAATGTCCAATCATTTTAACACCGGATTCAATACTTACTAATGCTTTTCCTTTTGCACTGCTAGGGAAACTCACTTTAACTTTTTCACCAACAGAATACGTTTCTTTATCGGTAGAGAAACTTAACATCGTTGCATTTTCATTGTCCTTACGATTTGCACGCGCCCAATACGGCCAATCGATATAAACCACCCTTCCGCTTGCATGACCGCTTTCGGGATCGCGTACATACACGAGATAGCGTCCCCAACTTGGACGATCCACTCGTAATGTGAATTTCCCTTTTCCACCGGTAGTATTAATTTTTGTATCGAGAATGGGAACAACAGAATTGTTGGCGATATAACTAGCCAAATCATTATCATAATTATCCCACCAATATCTCCATTTGATGCTATAGACTTTAACTTCAAGATTTCTTCTGGAGGTAGCTTTACCATTCGCATCAACTGTTGCTACTTCAACAATGTGATCTTTGTCCGTTACCAATGTTCCGTTGTATTGATCTCCTTCCGGAACTTTTATTCCTACATACGATGCATAAGGCGAATATTCAACCGATGAACGATCAATACTAAATCCTCCGCCTTCTTCGAAAACACGTGTGGTAAAATAAGCACGTAAAAATCCGGGCGCTGAAGTTCCAACTTCGAGGTTTGATTCAAACGTTGCATCTCCGTTTTCATCCAGACTACCATCAAACACTACCTGATCTTCGGCCTGATAAGAACGTGTTGGATCATCGAATGTAAAGTCCTTATATCCTTTAAAGCGAGTTGGAACAGAATTAACTGTGACTTCAACCTTCGCATTTAAATTTTTAGCAGGAGCGCCATGTAACCATTTCGAGTTTAAACGAATTACTTTGTTGGCATCCGAAACCGACATCCGCTCATTCGGGAAATTGAGGTAAATTTTTAAGCGGTTAGGTTTTACGGTTTCTACACGAAGTGTTTTAGAAAAACTTCTGTTACCGACCATCACATTGGCCGTGTAATATCCGGTAGGATCTTCCATTTGAGTTGCAGTACGGAAATCGTATAAGCCATTTACGTTTTCCGATTTGGTTATTTTCTGAACCGTTACTCCTTGCGGATTCACCAACTCCATCGTCACCGGGTGATTGGCAGGTAATAATTTTTCTTTATCCTCAATCATAAAGGATAAATAGATGGAATCGCCCGGACGCCACACGCCGCGTTCTGCATAAACAAATCCTTTTACACCGCGCTGCACGGTTTCACCATCAACATCGAACTTACTCATGGAAAGCGATTCGCCATCCCGCAGACGTAAATATCCTTTTTGTCCTTTAGAACTAACCACCACCACAAAAGGTTTGGTGCTTAATTTCGCATAGGCGTGACCCTGAGCATCGGTTTCCGATTTCCCGATTACCTGTTGCTGAAAATCATAAAACTCAACTTTTGCTCCAGCGATAGGTTCTGTTGTTCGAATATCATTTACAAAAATGTGCATGATTTTATTGCCACCCGCTTTTGCAATTATTCCAATATCGGAAATCAGAACATTTTTAGAAATCGATTTTCCATAGTAATAGGAATTATCACATGGATCCTCGCGCTCGGAATAATCATAATCATAATAATATTCATCATAATCGTAATCTTCATAGTAATAACCATAATCAAAAGATCCCCATCCGCGTTCGTTCCATTCTTCTTCTTCCTGAGAAGTTAATTCGGTTAAATTGGAAGCAGCAGTTATTTCTGCATCCTGACAGGTATAATTGGAATATTTTTTCGAGAATGAAATATTCACATGGTAAATCGCACCTGGTTCTGTTTTTACCAATGAACTAAGATCAATGGAGAACGTGTTCCAGTCGGCCAGATTTAATTTCCCTTCGGGATCTAAATCAATTTTCTTTTTCAGGATTTCTTTTCCAACACGTTTTAACTGGGAACG
>JAIBBF010000046.1 GCA_019694795.1 Flavobacteriales bacterium
AGATGGCCGCTTTGTATCCAGAAAATACCGGGATGTATTTAATGCATCCAACACCATCCGCTCCATGTACGGAGAAAACCAGGAAATCTGGATTTCGACCGGTAGCTATTTGTACCGTTACGATTTATATAAGGATACACTTTTTCGCTTAAGCAGGAACCTCGGATTAAAAGCATCCGAAACATATGACATCACTAAAAACAAAGAAACCGTTATTCTGGGTACAAAAGACGGGTTGGTATATTTTCCGGATTCCTTAATTGAAGAGAAACGGAAAGCACCGGAATTATTTCTCGACCTTATTCATACGGATTCAGACACCTTCGGAATAGAAGAGGAAATTCATCTCCCCTACAATTTCAATAATCTTACTATAGAATTTACAGGGATACATTATTCCTCCAGAAAAGATTTAAAATTTAAATACCGGGTAAAAGAACTGGATGAAAACTGGACCGTTACCAGTTATAACAATCCTCGCGCGATTTTCACTTCCCTTCCTGCCGGTAATTTTAATATCGAAATTATAGCAATGGATGAATCCGGACAGGAAAGTAAACAACTCACCATCCCATTGAGCGTAGAGTCACCCCTATGGCAAAAAGGTTGGTTTTATCTCTTAAGCTCCATATTTGCCATTGCCATTATTACCCTTATTTACTCGCTACGGATCCGGAGTCTGCGCAGAAAAAATGAGTTAGAGAAGAAATTAATTTCCTCTCAATTAACTGCATTAAAAGCGCAAATGAATCCGCATTTTATGTACAATGCCCTGAACTCGATTCAAGATTTAATGTTGTCGAACGACCATTTAGCATCTAACCGCTATCTTGGTCGATTCAGTCAGTTAATGCGCAAAATTCTCGACGCATCAGGAAAAGAATTTATCACAATAAAAGAGGAATGCTCCATATTGAATTTATACCTTGAGTTGGAAAAATTACGGTTTGGAGAAGAATTTAATTATGAAATAAATGTCGACTCCACCATCGACGATGAAGAAACGATGATTCCTCCCCTGATATTACAACCATATGTAGAGAACGCCATGAAACATGGATTGCTACATAAAAAAGGGGAAAAAGAATTAAAAATCCGGTTTTCGAAAAGCGATCATTTAATCTGCATTATTGAGGACAATGGCATCGGCCGAAAACGTTCGGATGAAATTAAGCAAAGGCACCATCATTCATTTGCCAGTGATGCAACGGAAAAAAGACTTGAGTTACTTAAAAATTACACCCGACAGGATTTTTCCATTGAAATAACAGACCTTTATGATAATGGTGCTGCTGCAGGTACGCTGGTAACCATTCATTTCCCGCATTAACGGTTCATAAATTCAAACCGACGATTCATAAAACCGTCTTCAGTAATTTTTTTTACCACGATTAGGTTTGTGGCATAAAAAAATGAAAAAAATGAAATCAATCTTGTTTGCGACTTGCCTATCCCTAGGCTTATTCCTTCAGGCTGATGCACAGACCTTAAAGGAAATGAAAAAAATGATGAAAGAATCCGTTTCATCTAAACCCGACACTACCGGTTTAAAACAGGTAGAAGTAAAAGGAGGCGATGATCAGTTTGTAATGGCTGAGGCATTCTACAACTCAGGCAAAAAATTCTTTAAAGCCACCTTACAAAATTCCAACATCTGGCCGAATACTACACCGGTTCCAAGTGCAGATTTATTTAGAGAAGTAATAAGAGACGACAAAGGAAGAATAAGTAAGTTCAGTGGATATGTGGTCGCTGATGGTCCTTATCCATTATTTTATAAAGGTTCATCCTACAATAATTGTGTGTTCACCGGAAAATTTATGATATATCATCCGGTCCCTTATTCTACACCGGAAGAAGTAGAAAAAGCATTTGAAGGAGATAATTGTCCGCGTATTGATGTTTACCATCCCGATAAATCCGTTATTAAAAACATCACTAAAGAAGAGGTGAAAAACGAATGGATGAACTACCTCAAACAAGCGAATGTTTATGTTTCTAAGATCCGTGAAACAGAAAAAGCAAATGCCGATAAAGCAGAGGCTGAAAAAAGAGCAAAGTTCACCACTCAAAACAGAAATGTAACAAAGCTGAAAGTATATGCTTCCGCACAAAAATTTGAACAGGGAAAATCATATACGTTTTTCGTAACGGCTACCCTAAAGGATGGATCTGAAATTTCTACAGAAAAAGGCGGCTACATTGATGAATACGAAGTAAGCTGGAGCGGACTTCCGGAAATGGTTAATGGTCCTTTTGGAAAAGTGAAAGCTATTTACGGTAGCACCATCACCATTCCGGACACAGAACCCATTAAAGGAGATAAAGTTACTTTAACCGTAAAATCGAAATATTACCCATCCGTTAGCGCAACTGTCGATTTTGCAATGGACTACAGCGGGTACGTAACGCTCGATTACAACGCTCAACTTCGTTCCGATGCTGTACGTGTTACCGGCGGAAATATTCGTGTAGAAATTAAAGCCGTAAAACACGGTGTTACCGGAGAGAATTTGATTGAATGCAAAGCCATCAATCCTAAAGACGGAAGTATCCTTCGCCATTTCAGAATTAATGAAGGGTCAGGAATTAATGTTGAAACTTGCGGACAAAAAGGATGGAACGCTTCTTCCAGTAAACCTGCACAAGACGGAACACATGGCGGTGATATCACTATCGTGATTGATCCTTCCGTAAAGTCTTACAACATCAATACTAGAAACACAGGCGGAAGAGGTGGATCAGGTTCTTCTCAATACCCGCGTGCCGGTGCTAACGGAAGTGACGGCAGAGTAGAAAAACTGAATCAGAAAGTGAGCTGGTAAAAAATAAATCCCAACAAAGCGGAGAAAGCCTCTCCGCTTTGTTTATATATTTACAACATGGAAACTTTAAAAGCCATCATCATCGACGACGAGGAAAGAGCGAGAAAAACATTGAGTACACTCATTCGGGAATATGTTCCGGAAATTACAGTGGCAGATATGGCTTCCAATGTTCCCGATGGCGTTTTATCCATTAACAAGCATAAACCGGATGTGGTATTTCTCGATATTGAAATGCCCGATTACAACGGTTTTGAATTACTGAATTTTTTCCGGGAAATCGATTTTGATATTGTTTTCGTAACGGCGTATTCGGAATATGCATTGCGCGCGTTCGAAGTGTCGGCCACCGATTATATTTTAAAGCCCGTAGAAGTTGATTCCATTCGCGCTACACTGGAAAAAATAAAAAACAGAAACCACCGGCATGGTATAAAACAAAAACTTGAAATTCTGAAAGAAACCGTTTCTTCAGATGAAATCAAAAAGATTGCACTCCCTATGGGGGATGGACTCCTATTTGTAGAAACCGCCAAAATAATATTAATAGAAGCCGATGGCGCCTATTCATCGGTTCATGTCAACGATGGCTCCACATTAGTGGTTAGCAAAAACCTGAAATTCTTTGAGGATATTCTCGAAAACAAAAAGAATTTTTACCGGCCTCACCGTTCACACCTGATCAACCTGAATTACATTAAAAAATATCACCGGGGTGAAAACAATATCATCATGGATAATCAGAGCAGCGTATCCATTTCGCGTGATAAGAAAAACGAATTCGAAGGACTACTCCGCGATTTACATTTATCCGTATAAAATTATTCTTTGACGATTTTATAACGGTAAACTTCTCCTTTAATATTTACATTCATAAAATAAAAACCGGCAGGCATTGAAGAAATATCGATGGCTTGAAAACTATTGTTTCTTCCATTTGAAAATTGTTTTCCCGATAAATCCGTAATCCAATAATTAAATCCATCGCTTAATTCCGATTTATTTTCGCTTAGCAAATACACCACAGAATTTGCCGGATTGGGATAAACACGAATGAGCGGTTGACTCATTTCATCAACGGAAGAAGGATTGGCGCATTGATCAAATTGTAATCCGGAATCGAACACTGCGCTGGATAAAGGGACATTCATAACTTCAATCACGTGACCAAAAATATCCGTGATGCGAAATTGAAAAGGACCGGAACCTATTCCCATGGGATCTTCGAATTGATTATTACTGTTTCGCAGAATAAAATTATAATTCGTGCCGTTCCAAAATTCAAGCGTTGAAACAGGATACAAATGGTCAATTAGTGTTGCCGAAAAATACCAGGGATTCGACGATGAAGTAATGGCAATCTGGAGATTGGTGGCAAAAGGACATTCCGTCATGGTCCACTTTGCCCGGTAATTTCCGCTCATGGATGGTGCAATCAAATCATAAGCCGGTTTGTTGACGTCAATATGACCATTCGGACAACCCGTACACTCTCCGTCCACCTTCACCACGGTGGAAGAAATATCTGTGCTTAACTCCAGACAAGCACCACACATTTCGTCGGAGTAAAATAAATCGGACGATAACCATACAACAGGATCATTGGCATTCATGGTAGAAAAACTACAACCGGAAGTATAAATCGTATTAAACCAGGTTAAGGTTGCCGAATCGGAGGGCATGGTGCAGGACTGCGAATAACTGAGGAGTCCGGAAAAAAGAAAAACAGGAAGGAGTAAAAACACTTTCATAAACGCGATTTACCTGCAAATTGAGCATAAGGACAAATTGGAACAATGACCGGCATCATATTTAAACCCTTTGTTATATATTGCCTATAAAATAAAAGAACCATGAAATATCATTTTTTCATTTTATCCGCATTAATTCTATCGGCCTGTTCGCAAAAAACGGAATCGGAAAACAAAGTTGAAACGAAAGACAGTGTAGTAGTGGCTGGTCCGCAAGACCTGTTGAATTGTTTGGCTGATGCGAAAAAATTTGAGGATCCTGATTCTTGCTTA
Source organism: Flavobacteriales bacterium (assembly GCA_019694795.1). Classification (NCBI taxonomy): domain Bacteria; kingdom Pseudomonadati; phylum Bacteroidota; class Flavobacteriia; order Flavobacteriales; species Flavobacteriales bacterium. The sequence goes on from JAIBBF010000046.1 coordinate 4,850, forward strand.
ATCAAATACAAGGATGTTTTTGAATCCATGACCGAAGCACAAAGTGATAGTTTATTCTTAACCTTTACCGAAGCTATTCAACGTGTAACAGCTATTGATCCTCCTTCAGAAAACGGTTATGTTGACGGAGAACGATTTCACGATTATGTGCATCTGGGAATTGGAATGGACTCCGAAGAAGGAATGGCGTTTTATACCTTAAGTTGGGATTACCTGCACAATAAATTTTATAAGAAGGTAAGTCAACCCATGAAAGATTTTCTCGATTACAGAAAAAAATACGAAGACAAAATCGCTTACGATGCTGGCTTATCTATTCCTTTCAGCAAACTGGCAGAGCGCATTCTTGCCGCAGAAAAATTATTGCAAAACGGTCCATTTGTAATGCGCAATTATGTTTTGGACGAACTCAGTTACGAAACCAGCTGGTTGATGATGGGTATGGATAACACTCCGGCTTTTGATTGGGAAACCCAAGTGATGAACCAGGAGGCTAAAGATGCAATGATGATGGTGGCAGAAAAAGGAGGTAAAGCATTAAAGCCTCTGTTCAATGATTATTTAAAGGAAGTAGAATCCAACGAATGGAAAATGCCGGAAAATTGTTTCGATCGTTATAACGCCGAAATCATCCGCAAAAAAATCGAGGAAATTTATCCTTGATTATTTTAATTCGTCCAATAAGTATTCGCTGATTTTTTTCATCAGGTGAACTCTGTCTTTTCCGCGAACATTGTGTTTGTGTCCGGGATAAACATAATAATCCAGTAACACATCCTGCTCTACGGCTTTATGAAGCAGCATTAAACTATGTTGCCACACCACAACATCATCATCGGTACCGTGAATTAAAAGCAGTTTTCCTTTTAATTTTCCGATGTGATTTAACACATTATTTTCTTTATATCCTGCAGGATTTTCCTGTGGACTATCCATGTAACGTTCCCCGTACATAATTTCATAAAAACGCCAGTCAATAACAGGACCACCCGCCACGGCTACCTTAAATACACCGGGATATCTGGTCATTAACGAGGATGTCATAAATCCACCAAAACTCCATCCGTGTACACCCATTCGTGATGCATCCACATAGGTTTGTTTTTTTAGCCACTCCACACCACTCATTTGATCTTCCATTTCCGCTTTCCCTAAACGACGATGAATCGCCTGAGAAAATGCTTTACCGCGATTGTCAGTTCCCCTTCCGTCAAGCGTAAACATAATCACGCCCTGTTGCGCCATGTAATGATACCATAAGTCGGCACCACCTAGCCAGGAATTGGTGACCAATTGAGAATGTGGACCATTATAGAGATACACAACCACAGGATATTTTTTTGTTGAGTCAAAATTTACCGGCAAAAACATGCGGCAATACAAATCCGTGTTTTCTTTATTCTTAATCGAAAACATTCTTAACGAACCACAGTTGTATCCCTTTAAAGGATCCGGCGCATTAAAAATTTCTATCGATTTGCCCGATTTTAAATCCAATACAGAAATTGTTCTGGGCACCTTGGGTGATGAATAATAATCGATCGCCATTGTGCCTTTTTCATTCAACACACAATTATGCGTACCCGAATTTTTAGTTAAACGCGTTACTTTACCGCTACTCAGTTCAACTTTACATAAATCATTGCTGATGGGAGAATCGATATTACAATGAAAAAAATAATATTTTCCGCTTTCATCAAATCCATTCAGTTCCTTTATTTCCCATTCTCCTTTTGTTAACTGACGAACAAGTTTTCCGTCCTTTGCATATAAATACAAATGCTTAAATCCATCTCGGTTACTTTGCCAGATAAAATGATTGGGATCGTTTTTTACAAACATCATCGGATGCATGGGCTCAATGTATTTATCATCTTTTTCCTCAAAAAGTGTCGACACCTTTTGTCCCGTTGCCACATCATAGGCATTTAACCACATGTGATTTTGACCGCGATTTACCAGTGCTACATAAATCAGTTTTTCATCGGGCGACCATTGTATGTTGGTAAGGTATTGTTCAGGATCGCCTTCTATTTTCAAATAATGAATTTTGCTGTTGCTTAAGGAATAAATGCCAATGGTAACCTGGTGACTTTTATCTCCCGCAAAAGGATACTTGATGTTTTCATTCTTAGCCGGTTGATCGAGCCAGTTGATAATCGGATAATCCGTTACCATGCTTTGATCCATCCGATAGAATGCGAAATAAGAATTAGAAGGAGAAACAAAAATTCCTTCTTCAATACCAAATTCATTCCGGTGAACGGCCTGACCGTAAACAACATCATATCCGCCATCATTCGTTAACTGAACTTCTTTATGGTCGCGATGAATAAATAAATTATTGTTTTGTGTATAGGCCGTCCATTTTTCATCGGTTGACGATTTTCCGTTTTCAAAATTGCGGATGGCAGTAGTGTCATCAGATTTACGAATGCTCTTTGTTGCAATATCAAAATTCCATTTGTGATAATCCGAATGAACAAACTCAAGTTGCGATTTCGATTTCCAATACATAAACGGGAACGTTTTCCCTTCTCTCAAGGATGCTTTTTTCATTGCCTCATTAAATTCATCCAGGCGGAACAACAAGGTGCGTTTACCGTCCTTGTTAATCAGAATAAATTCGTGATTTTCTTTTGTATCATCCACAAAGGAAACTTCATTGCCGGAATAGCTAAACTGAAGGTGACGCAAACGCTGAGGCGCCAACTCTGCTCTTCCGCCAAGCACGGCCTCTTCCATGGTGAAATTTCGTTGTGCCCATAGGGAAGATGAAATAAAAACAAAGAGTAATCCGAACCTTCTCATAAGAATGAATTTTTATGCAAAATACAATTTGTTCAAGACAAGTTCATTCCCTATATTTACTCATATGACCGTTCATCCGAATTTCACCCTGGTGAAAAAACAAGTCCGCCCAAAACCATTTTCTTTTTCTATGGTGCAGTTCATGTTTTTGGTGGCATATTTTATCCTTGCAACATCACACAGCAGTGCCCAGGATTCATTGTTGTTTAAAATCCAGTTTAACAGCGCCGAAGAAAATGGAATCCACCAAAACGATATAGTTAAGCAGTGGATAACAAACCATCGGGATATCAGCGGACAATACCGGATAATCGTCATTGGTCATGCCGACTCCGATGGCGACTCTCTGATGAATATGGAGCTATCCGACAGAAGAGCGCGCTCGGTGGCAAGAACGCTTTCTGAAAACAATATTCCAACAGATCAAATCACCATTGGTGTATTCGGCGAAAATCAACCGCTTGTAAAAGGACATTCGAATTCTGCTAAAGCAAATAATCGCCGGGTAGAGGTGTATTTGGGTCCTAAATTGAACACCAGCATCACTGAACCTCCTGTCGAAAAAATTCCTGATGATATGGGGGCCTGGGAAGTAAAAGGGAAATACGGAAGTATTCTTCGTTTTCCTCCGAATAGTCTTTCGCAAAAAAGCACGGTAACGCTAACGGAAATAGGAATAGGCGAAAATTCACTGGTACGATGTTTGTTTTGCCGGATCGATTTATTGACTACACTGGGCGAATGCCTTAATACGAGAGGCATGGTGTTTATAGATGTCCAATTGAACAACCAATCCATTGATCGTCCCAATAAAAAAGCCATCCTCCTCATCCCGGCACCGGATAAGGATAGTACCATGGAGCTATTCAGATCAACTATAAATTCCCGGGGAGAAACGGTATGGGAACCCATTGGAAAAAGTGCAGAAATCGTAATTGAAAACGGGAAGCCTTATTACCGCATCGAGATAGAAGATTTCCGCGGATGGAATGTAGATGCCATTATGAAAAATTTTTGCGACAAAGGGGTCGAAACCCGTTTTATCTCCCGTAAAAATGAAATCGATAGTTTGTATTTCGTTTACGATACCACCATTCAAACGGTGATCAAATTACTGCCCGACGGTGAACTACATACGAAACACCTGTACATTACACGGGATTATTTTCCTGAGCTCAGACCAATGCTTTATATTGTATCGGGTGATCAGTACTTTGTTCTACCCTCAGATCAACTCAGGAAAAAAAGAAATAAAGAAGTGTACATTCTTCGAAAAAAATACTTTCGCAAAACTGAAAAAGTTCATGCTTGTCCGAAATAGTTTGGTATAGAACTTCCCTATATTTGCCCCATGCGAATTCTGTATCCGATTTTATTTTTCTGTTTGCTGTTGTCCTGCAACGTAAAACCTCGCCGACCCATCACTCCGGCCCATATTCCGGAAAGCAGCGATTCGGTGATTCTCAAAACCACTTCCTCCACCGAAATTCCTCAATTTGCAGCAGCCAATAACGAAATGCTCCGGGAACTGTTTAACTGCGATTCCATCGAAGCAAACGGCACAGGCTGGTGGATTCCGGATGTTGAAGACCTGGTGAATATCGGTCCCTTTCACAACATCACACTGGCCACTGTAATTGATACCACCTACACCTTGCAGCTCTATGGTAAAGAACATCTATTTGTTGTCTTTGTAAGCACCATCTACAGCAACGGAGAAAAATGTGATGGTCACGTTTGTGCTCCATGGATAGGCATCGGTGAGTTTAAAAAAACAGAAGATAATTTGTGGTCTTTATATGCCTTCGAAAAATTAATGTGCGCACATGGAAGTTGGGGCGATTTACAACCTTACGAATTAACTGCCTACGGAGAAAATCACTATTGCCTATCCCTTAACGGATCATTTATGGCGCAGGGACAGTTAATGGAAATGACCCGACTCATCGATTTAACGCACGAATTCGGTAAAGAAATTTTACGCATCAATACCCTCAACACCAACTCAGGCGCTATCGAAGAACAAGACGCCGGTTATTATCTGGAGCAGGCCGATCTTAAATGGATCATCAAAAACGGATTCTACGATTTATTGGTGCACCATGAGTCAACCCGCAGAAATGATAAGCTGGAATTAATACAGGATCACTGGGAAGAACACTATCAGTATAGCACTTCCAGAGGACTGTTTCTGCCGGATGAAAACCATTCAACTAAAGAATTAGTTGATTGAAAAAAATTATAATCATAGGAGGTGGCGCCGCCGGAATCTTCGGGGCCATTCGGGCAGCTGAATTAAATCCTGATGCCCAAATTGTGGTACTGGAAAAAAGCAATCAGTTATTGGGTAAAGTAAAAATTTCAGGAGGCGGTCGCTGCAATGTCACTCATGCTTGTTTTGTTCCTGAAGAACTGATCACCTTTTATCCTCGTGGAGGAAAAGAATTGTTGGGCGCTTTTCACCAGTTTATGCCCACCAACACGTTCGAATGGTTCCAACAAAGAGGGGTTGAATTAAAAACGGAGGCAGACAACCGCGTTTTCCCCAAAAGCGATAAATCTCAAACCATCATCGACTGTTTTTTAAACGAGTGCCGCAAAAGGGGGGTGAAAATTATTACTGCATGTGGAGTACAGCGCATCCTAAAGAATGAAAACGGATTTCAATTGGATACAGAGCAGGGATTAATGAATGCCGATACTGTTTTATTAGCAACGGGAAGTAGTCCAAAAATGTGGGACATACTCAAAGAACTCCATATGGAAATTATTCCTCCCGTTCCCTCATTGTTCACTTTTAACATCAATGATGCACGAATAAAAGAGCTGCCCGGATTATCCGTTCCAAATGCAATCGTTCAACCCGAAAATTCAAGTGTAATCAGCCGCGGACCATTACTGATTACCCATTGGGGAATGAGTGGTCCTGCCATTTTAAAATGTTCCGCCTGGGCTGCACGGGAACTGGCAGATATCAACTATAATTTTAGTTTGAGGGTTAACTGGACAGGCATTCCCTTAAAAGAGGTACAGACAAGTCTGAAAAAACAACGTGATCTCGAGGGTAAAAAAATATGCGGAACCAATCCGCAATTTGGTATTCCTGCACGACTATGGAAATCTCTCACTGAGCACCTTTCCATCGATCAGTTAAAATGGGCAAGTATGTCGAATAAACAGCTGGACCAACTGGCCGATGAATTAGCACATGCTTTGTATACCGTCAACGGAAAAAGCACCTTTAAAGATGAATTTGTCACCTGTGGTGGTATATCCCTTCATGAAGTGAATATGAAAACCATGGAATCGAAAAAAATTCCCGGACTTTTTTTCGCCGGCGAAGTATTAAACATCGATGCGGTAACAGGTGGGTTTAACTTTCAGGCGGCCTGGACTACCTCCTGGATTGCTGCCGGAAATCTTTAATGCACGTTTATTTTTTACTCTTAAACAAACGACGTTTTATCCTGCTTAAACTTTGAGGAGCAATTCCCAGGTAGGTGGCAATATCCTTATTCGGAATCTTTCGCACCAAGGCAGGATTTTTTTCAATTAAAGAAACATAACGTTCCTCTGCCGATTGAAGTAAAAAAGATTCCATGCGCTGACGCATATCCAAAAACGCACGTTTTGCAAACAAGGTTTCAAGCTGCATTAAAGCAGGGACTTTTCGGTAAAGCTCTGCCACCTGATCTTTAGGTAGAGAAATAACCATACTCTGATCGATGGACAGAAACGTAAGAGGCGTGGTCTCCTCGGAAATAAAACTTTGGAAGTCGGTGGCAATTCCTCCGGGGAAATAAAAGTTCCAGGTTATTTCATTCCCCTCCAGGTAAAGGTATGAGCGGATGGCGCCGGAAACAACATAGTTCATGCTTAAACTAGCCTTGCCTGCCTCCTGCAAAACATCTCCTTTTTTAAGGGTTCTGAGTTCTAAACGTAATTCCAACTCCTTCCAATGGTCTTCCTCTAAAGGAATAAGACTTTCAAGCTGAGCGCGAAATACTGACTTCATAAACTAAATATATAAATTTCCCGTTATCCCACAGATCCATAGCTCAATTAACAAGTCACCTTGCAAAAAACCCCGCTATGCGATCGATTTGCACCCCTCCTTAGAACTACCTTGTGCACGGATTTGTATGGAAGAAAAAAGGAATGTTTTAAAGACGGTAATCCGCAAAACCTGGAAAATTCTTCGGGCCATCACCCTTGTTTTCTTATCGCTGGTCCTCCTGGTCGCCCTACTTGTGTTTCTGTTTGAGGACAAGATTAAAAATTACGCGGTCGAATACCTGAACAGCTACCTGAATACCGAGGTCCGCGTTGAATCGATTGATCTGAACCTCATTTCAACGTTCCCTTACGCTTCACTGGAATTTACCAACGTAATCATTAAAGATCCGCCCCAGGTAAACAAATTGCGCGATACGCTGCTGTATACCGAAAAATTATATCTGCAGTTCAGTTTGTGGGACCTCCTGAGTAATGATTATTCGGTAGAAAAAATTGCCATGAAAAATGCCGATCTGCGTTTATATATCGACGAGAAAGGCAATGAGAACTATGTGATATGGAAAAGTTCCGAAAGCAAAGAAAAAGGAAACTTTAGTTTTAAACTGAAAGATTTTCATTTAGAAAACGCGAAAATATCGTATAGAAATAAAACCAATTTTCAGGATTACCAATTCAAATCGCAGGAACTCCGGTTAAAAGGGAATTTCACTGAAGATGTTTATGATCTGGAAAGTAAAGTCAACACAGAAATCATTCACTTCAAGAGCAAAGGCATCACCTTTATTAAAAATAAAAAAACAGAACTGGATTTTAACCTGAACATTAACCGGAATAAACACCTGATCAGTTTTAACACCGGCCGGTTCCGTTTGGGTGACATGAATTTTGATGTGGAAGGAAGTTTATCCGATACCACCAATGGTGAATGCAACATCAACATTAAAGGAAAGGAAATAAACATTCACTCCTTGCTAAAAACCTTCCCCTCGCTGTTGGGTGACGACCTGGAACAATACAGCACCGAAGGAGAATTGAAGTTTTTTGCACAATTACACGGCCCCGTTAATCATCCGGAAGTAAAGGCCTCTTTTAATATAGAGAATGCTTCTCTGCATGAAAAAACGAGTGGGGTCCGACTCAAAAATTTAAATTTCAAGGGCGAATTAATTGCGGGGAAAAAAGAAGAAAAAGATCAATTACTATTGGAGGATTTATCGGGAAAATTCAACGACGCTCCGTTCAACGGAAAAATACTGCTTCAAGATTTCGAAAATCCTAAAATGGATGCAGCCCTCAACGGAAACTTTGATCTTCGCGCCTTACATCAATTCTTTAAGTTTAAAGAAGTAGAACAAACAGAAGGATTTTTAAGCGTCTCCGCCAAAGTAAAAAGTCGATTTGTGCTCGACAAGGAAACGGAAACCTGGAGTATGGATATTCAATCTGCCTCCGGAAATGCACGTGTGGAAAAAATGGCATTAGGTTTAAAAGACCATCCCGTAAAATACTCCGGCTTCGACGGCGAATTTTCATTGCAGGGAAATAATGCATTCGTAGAAAATCTAAACGGAAATCTGGGCAAAAGCGACATCATGATCAATGGTGTACTTCAAAACCTGGTGCCCTATCTCTTGCTGAAAAAACAAAAACTTAATGTGGTGGCCGACTTACAATCGGAACTCATCGATTTAAATGATCTATTGGCAGCTGCACCGGAAAAGGAACCGAAGGTCAATGAAAAAAATAACAGTCGACTAAAATTCCCTTCCGATATTAATTTTAATCTGAATGCTTCGGTCAACAAAATTGAATACTCCACCTTTGAAGCGAAAAACCTGAGAGGTAATTTCAAACTCATCGACAAAGTATTCAGCGGCGACCGATTGTCACTGTTGTTTGCCAAAGGACTCTGCACCGGAAATTTGGAAATCGACGGAAGGAGCGACGAAGCTTTTGCTGTAACCTCCAGTGTAAACATTTCCGATATGGACATCAGAGAAACATTCGTTCTCTTTAAAAATTTCGGACAAGAGGTTGTCACCGATAAAAATGTAAAAGGAACACTTTCCGCCACCGTATCCTTCGGAATGGTGATGGATCCGACATTAAAAATTGATCAAAATAAAATTGTATCCGTTGCACAAGTGATGCTTAAAAATGGTGAGTTGAACGAATTGCAGTCGTTTAAAGACATCGCGGATTATATGCGCAAAGACAAAAAAATAAAAGTGGCTTTGGGTAAAAACATCGACGATCTGGAAAAACGACTGAATAACATCCGCTTTTCTGAATTAAAAAACACCATCAGCATCAAGAATGGAATCATCACCATTCCGGAGATGGACATCAAATCCTCCGCCCTTACGGTTCAACTATCAGGCGAACATCATTTCGATAATCAGATCGACTATCACATCAATTTCCGCTTTATGGAACTCCTCATCCAGGAAACAGAAAATGAGTACGGCTATATTGTGGATGATGGAACAGGATTTAAGGTTTATATCCACATGTTTGGGGATCTGAACAACCCTCAATTCGAAAGCGATTCCGAAGAACGAAAAGCAGACCGTAAGGCCTATAACCAGGAGGAAATTAAAAACATCAAGGCCATTATGAAAGAAGAGTTCGGACTCTTTAAAAAAGACAGTACACTAAAGATTAAAGAAACACCGAAAGAGGAAGTCAAGTTTCTATTGGAATGGGATCAAAATACCGGTACAGAAAAAAGTCCCGAAGAAAAACCCAAAGAAGAAAAGAAAAAGGACAATAAAGAGAAGGTTAATAAGTTAAAGAAAAAGCTGGGTGCCACCGATGAAGAGGAAAAGACCAAAATCGAGATTGAATAGCTTCCGCTTCTAAGTCTTTATTTGTAAATTCATCCCTTGTAAAACTGTAGTTTGAATCTCTACTCGCGAAAACAAAAATGGAAACTGGTGTTGCTATTTGCAGCACTCGTCCTTGTTGCGGCCTCGCTTTGGTTTTCGAATCGCATAGTGGATAAAATTCGCGACGATGAACGCTTAAGGGTACGAATTTGGTCAGACGCTGTTCGCTCTACGGTGAATCAACTTTATGTTACCGGAAAATTGTTCGACAAACTCCGGGAGGAAGAACGGAAAAATGTCCGCCGCTGGGCAAAAGCCATGCGGGAATTGGGTAAGGACTTGCCCGACTATACTTTTGCCATTGAAATTGTTCAGGAAAATAAAACCATCCCGGTTATATTAACAGACAATAAAGGACGTTATGCTTCTTCGCTCAATATCGATATCAGTGAAGATTCCTTACGCAAGCAATTAAAACGAACGCAGCCCGACCACGATGAGTTATGGTACAGAACAGAGGCGCGCAGGATTTTTGAAGACACCGTTTATAAAATGATCGATGAATGGAAAATCACCAATCCACCCATCGAAATAAATTTCAGAGGTAAACCCATTAATACCGTTTACTACCGCGAATCGCGTTTAATTGAGGAATTAGAACAAAAAAAGGATTCATTAAGTAAAACCTTCAGACAGGAGTTGGTTAAAAATCAGGCATTGGTTCCGGTAATTTTTACGGATTCAACTAAAACTTTAGTTATTGAAACCAATTTCGATTCAGTAGAAATTTCTACACCCGGAAAGCTACAGGAGCTCATCAGCGAAATGGCGGAACAGAATGAACCTATCCGTGTTAAACTCAATGAAACCGAATCAGGATATATTTTCTACCGCGATTCAGAAGTGCTTACTCAATTGCGATATTTCCCCTATATCCAGATTTTCATCATTACGCTTTTCATCCTAATCGGATACCTCATCTTTTCCACCTTCCGCAGAGCAGAACAAAATCAGGTATGGGCAGGAATGGCAAAAGAAACGGCACATCAGTTGGGAACACCTTTGTCCTCACTCATTGCATGGATCGAGATGTTAAAAGGACAAGGTGTGGATCCAATGGCAATAGATGAAATGAACAAGGACGTCCAGCGCCTGCAAATGATAACCGACCGCTTCTCGAAAATTGGATCGGAAGCAAAATTGGAAGAGGTAGATGTACAGGAAGTCGTAGTAAAAACACTGCAATATTTACGTCCACGCATTTCCAATCGCGTTGAAATTCACGTTGTGGAGGAAGCGTTTCCGGTAATGGCCAACATCAATACACCGCTGTTTGAATGGGTCATCGAAAACCTGATAAAAAATGCAGTCGATGCCATGGAAGCAGAAGGTAAAATTTCCGTTTCATTTGGGAAAGAAGGACAAAAAGTATTTGTCGACATCAGCGATACAGGTAAAGGCATTCCGCATAAAAATTTCAAAACCATATTTGAACCCGGATATACAACGAAAAAAAGAGGTTGGGGATTAGGACTCTCCCTCGTAAAACGAATTATTGAACATTATCACAAGGGTGAAATATTTGTTTTAAAATCGGAACCGGAAAAAGGAAGTACGTTCAGGATTGTCCTAAAAAAGAAGCCATGATTTACCTGCATATTCCATTTTGCAAACAGGCTTGTCACTATTGCGATTTCCATTTTTCCACCTCACTTCGGTTTAAGTCCGAATTGCTGCGCAGTATGGAACTTGAAATAGGCCAGCGCAAAAACGAATGGAATCATGCTCCCATGCAAAGCATCTATTTCGGCGGGGGGACACCGGGTATGATTTCCAATGAGGAATTGGATTCACTCATTCAAACCATTCGTACTACATTCCCAATTTCCGAACATGCAGAGATAACCTTAGAAAGCAATCCCGACGATTTTCAGCACGATAAAATAAGTGCATGGGTACAATCAGGAATCAATCGTCTGAGTATCGGTATTCAATCGTTCAGAGATGCAGATCTTAAACTTCTAAACCGCGCTCACAATGCACAAGAAGCGCTGTCGGCAGTGAGCAAGGCCAAACAGGCAGGAATCAACAACATCACCATCGATTTAATTTATGGTATTCCGGGATTGTCCATGGAGGACTGGAAAAAAAATTTACAACAGGCGGTTGATTTAGGCATCAATCATATTTCATCTTATTGCCTCACCGTAGAACCAAAAACAGCCTTGCATCACATGGTGATGAAAAAAGAAATTTCGGCTGTAGAAGAAGATCTGACATCGGAACAATTTTTATTCATGATTGAATTCCTCCAAAAAAACGGATTCATTCACTACGAAATTTCAAATTTTGGCAAACCCAATTTCTTTTCCCGTCATAATACCGCCTATTGGCAAGGAGTGCCTTACATCGGCATCGGACCATCCGCTCATTCTTACGATGGAAAAAACAGAAGGTGGAACGTTTCCAACAATAAAAAATATATCGATGCGATCCATGCAGGTTCTTCCTATTGGGAAAAGGAAGAGCTTACCGGCGAAATACGATATAATGAATACATTATGACCGGACTCCGTACAATGTTCGGGATCAGTGAACAAGAAATTCTTGAACAATTCGGCGAAGAGGTTTTAAATCATTTCCGCAAAGAATATGTAACGCTAATGCATCATTTCATTATAGAAAATGAACGGCTCCTGCTCAAATCAGAAAGCAGACTTTTGGCCGATAAAATTGCCTCCGATCTTTTCATCGTCTAATTGCTTAAATTGCATTATGAAAAAAGCTACTGTTTTTTTATTGTTGATACTTTCATCGCTGTCCGTATTTGCACAAAACATCCGCAAAGCAACATTCAGAAATGAAGAATTATTTGTTTATCCCTATCCCGCCGAAGAACGAAATCCGGAAATTGTTCCCTACTTCGGAGCGCTACCTGACGGCAAATACGTAATTTATTTTAAACCCTACTACCGCTATAAATTTTCCTTATGGAAAATGAAAAAAATAAAAAAGTACAGCGACTCCACAAAGGTGGCAATTGTGTTTTCAATTAAGGACCATAAAAAAGAAGGCCCCGCCTGTTATTTTAACCCTAAAAAAGATACCATAGATTTTGGTAATTACGTGAACGATGAAAAAGAGGGCGGATGGAAAACCTATTACTCATCAAAAAGTGCAGAAAAAAACTGGAAACTCTCCTATTACATCGAATATAAATCAGGCATTCAATGGGGAAAAGAACTTTCCTATTCAAAAAAAGGAATTTTATTGAATGAAGAGATGTACAACGATGGCGAACGATCCGGAACCCAGCGGTATTATCACCCAAATGGTAAACTAAAAAAAGAAGTCGAATATAACCCCATAGATACCGGCAATCCCGCCAAACCTTATTTCGATTATGCGCTTCTGTTGAATGAAGTACACTATATTCCTTCAGAAATTACCAGAGATTATTCGAGAAAAAACGGACACAGCAGAGCCTATGCAGAAAACGGAACGCGTCTATATGATGTGTTATACGGTAATGGTAATATTCTCTATTTCGATACGCTGTATTGGGAAGGCGGTAAACCACGTTTTATACTTACAAAGCTGGAACCCAATGTTGAAAATGAAAATGCACTTTTCAAAGGAGAATATTTCTCCCTTGGTCAGTTAACCGACACCTATTGGTTTAAAGGAAGCTCATTAGTGGCTAAATGTAAATACGGATTAAGAAAGGATACCGTTGAATATTTGCGAATTCCGGATCTGGAATATGTGAAATCGCAAAAGGAAAAAATTCTTATTTACAGCCGGAACGGAAAATATACATATCTGGAGCCTCAATCGGGAATCTTAATCAATGAATACCATTCACTAACCTATAATGGAAGCATTGAAAATTTAAGCTTCGATACAACTTCAAAAATACTCCGGTATACCTACGTATATAAAACACATAACGGAGATTTAGCACGAAAAACCGATTATATATTTAAGGGAATTCCTATTGAATTTACCTTGCAGGAACTGGTCGATTATAGTGAAAGCAATGAATACAAAATAAAAAACAAACTGGAGAAAGAATCCATTGCACGAATGAATCCCGAAGAACTGGAAGTGTTTTATCATAATGCTACACGAACCTATTATAAGGAAATTCCATTTAGTGGAACCCTGGAATACCGCGATACCAAAAACAAAAAACTAAAAGGTAAAATAATTGCGGAGGGCGACTATTTAACACTATATTCCATGTATGGAACTGAGTACTCACAATACTCCGTTATCGAAATGAAAAATGGATTTAAACACGGGTATGTCCGTGACTATAACGATAATTTCATCATGCAAGAATCCCATTTCCAAAATGGAAAATACGATGGAAATAAATTGCAGTATGAGCTTGAATATTTACGATCAAAGCAACTCCGACAGGAACTAAAAAAATGCGGGAAAAAATTCAAAGGGAAAAAAGTTTACTACTTAAAAAGATACCAAAACTATGCTAACGATAAATTAAATGGCGATGATGTTCGCTATTACCGCGATGGGTCCATTGCTGAATTTAGTCATTACGAAAACGGCAAAAAAAACGGCGCCCATGAAGAATATGCCACTAGCGGTCACCTCACCAATTATGTGGAATACAAAAAAGGACTCCCCCATGGAAAAGCGATGAGTCTTACTTTAAAAGACAATTACTTCTACAATAAGTCCACCAAAAAATATGAAACCGTAAAATCAATCAACCATTTATATGTTGCTGAATTTAACCATGGAAAACCGAATGGAAATTATAATCATTATTTAAAAGGTGAAACCATGAATTCGGGTCAGTTTGAAAACGGATTTCTCACCGGAACATGGAAACAATATTATGCCCCATCCAATGGAACAACGTATTTAAAATATAGCTACGAAATCAATAAAGAAGACAGCATTTCACCATCGGGAGAATTCTATAAACAATTCAGCATTCCAAATCCGAATGTAGAAAACACTCTGCTTGTCCGCCAAAACGCCCGCACGGATTATGATGGCGGCATCAACCTCAGCTTTTCGCATTTTAAGTTGACCGGCTACTTAAAAAATGGGAATATTGGACTGGAGGGAGAAATAAAAAACAGAATACACGCCGGAAACTGGAAAGTATATGATGAAAATAAAATCCTGATTTCATCCATCGATTATTCAAAGCAAAACAACCAACTGGTACTAGGTGGCGACAATATTCGAGCTGAGGCCTGGGTAGAGGAATTCTATTCCAACGGCAAAAAAAGATCAGAAGGCTGGAGTATTTATGACGAAATGACCTATAACTGCGTTACGGAATTATCAGTTCCAAATCCACGCATCCGCTTTGTAAACTATTTTGATCCCAAGGGAAATCAAACTTTGATCAACGGGAACGGACACTTTATTGAGTACGATCATATGGGAAGAAAAAAAGCCGAAGGAGAAATGCTCAATTACAAAAAAACGGGGGGCTGGAAAGAATTTAATACCGAAGGAAGTTTAAGCGGGATTGGAATGTATGTAGAAGGTGAGAAAGATGGGAAATGGTATGAAGGCGATCTAAGCGGACTTCACCTCGAAGACCAAACTTGTTTCGACATGAGCGATCCGTATATACTTTCAAAATTAGAGTACGCCAAAAAGAACATTAACATAACAGAAACTACATTCAATAAAGGAGAAATTCTGAAAACAGAAACATACAACATTAACTTAAACATTACGGAAAAGACAAAAAACAGAAGAAGAAGAGGACACCATTACCCATATCACTATAATTTTTAAATATGAAATTTTTACTTGAGCTCGATCAACGCACTTATAGTATAGACACCGCTGCAGGAAGAGATATTTCCATGCCCTTTTCCCCGGATCCCTCTTCCAGTTCTGCCTGGTATGTAAATCCGGTAGAAATTGAAGTGGTTCGTTCGGGCGGTTACATTGGCAGTGTTGAAGAAGGAGGATCTACCAATTTCAGAAACATCAAATTTAATCCACACGGAAACGGAACACATACTGAATGTGTGGGACATATTTCCAAAACGGTCTATTCCATCAACATGACACTCAGGGAATATTTTTTTCCTGCCGTATTAATCAGCGTTCAACCGACAGAAGTGCAAATAGAAACAGAAATTTCTAAAAAGGGAGATCGGGTAATAACACCTGAACATTTTAAAGGGAAGCTCGAAAAAGGATCAACTAAAGCTTTAGTTATACGGACCCTTCCCAATGAAAAAGCAAAATTAAAACGGAACTACTCCAACAGTAATCCTCCCTATTTATTGCCGGAAACCATTCACTACCTGCTCGAAATGGGGATTGAACATTTATTAATTGATCTGCCCTCGGTGGACCGTGAAAACGATGAAGGAAAATTATTATCGCACCATGCCTTCTGGAATTACCCTGCTAATACGGCATTTGAAAGAACCATAACGGAAATGATTTTTGTGGCCGACGATATTCCTGATGGGAAATACCTGCTTAACCTCATGGTGGCCCCATTCGAAAATGATGCCAGTCCGAGTAAACCGATTCTATACCCGCTCAACCTTAAATAAAATGAAATCACTTTTCTATTTGATAAGCTGTTCTCTTTTTATCATCGCCTGTTCTACGGAAAAGAAACATCCGCTTGGAACCGAAAATAAAACGGAAGAATTTATGGCGCCGGATACGGCCTATTACATTCATGAGGCGGATAGTATAATTAAAATGACATTCGACACGCTGAGCTCAACACTCAAACAAAAAATGGCAGAAAACGGTCCCCACCAGTCTGTTGCTTTTTGTCAGCTGAATGCCTACCCCTTAACCGCCATGTATCAATCAGAATTTATACATGTGCGCCGAACAAGTTTAAAACCACGCAACCCTGGGAATACTCCAACCGACGACGAAAAAAAGATTCTGGAAGAATGGCAAAAGGCCTGGGAACAACAAAATACTCCCGGTTATGGCTTTTATACCGAAGAGGGGAAAATACACGTCATGAAACCCATTTTCATTCAGCCATTGTGCCTGAATTGCCATGGTAAAATCAAAGAAAACATCCAGGACAATACACTGCAGGTGCTTGATAGTTTATATCCTCTGGATAAGGCCAGGGACTATACCAATGGAGAATTAAGAGGTGGGTGGCACATCACATTTTTTGTAAAAGATTAACTGGCCCGGCAACCAAAATCTAAATCTTGCGTAATCAGTTTAAAACCCTAACCTATGGCACTGCATCTTGACTCCATCGACTTAAAAATACTTAGTATTCTTCAGGAAAAGGGAAAGATTACCAATGTGCAACTCTCTCAGGAAGTGGGACTCTCTGCTGCTCCTACACTGGAGCGAGTGAAAAAACTCGAAAACGCAGGAATCATAAAAAGCTATCATGCCAATGTAGATAAAACAAAGGTTGGACTCGGCTTTACGGCGCTGATTCATGTTTCACTTACCCGGCAAAAAGACAATGCCATGCGAAATTTCGTATCGGCAATAAATAAAATTCCCGAGGTAACGGAATGCCTGCAGGTAACCGGAAATTTCGACTATCAGTTGCGCGTGGTGGTAAAAGATATTCCCTCATTCGAAAAACTGGTGGCCGACAAATTAAGTCGCATCGAAGAGATCGGACAAATGCAAACCATGGTGGTGCTGAGCGAAATTAAATCAGGAAGAATACTCCCGTTAAAATCAGAATAATGAACATAGAGGAGTTTCGCGATTATTGCATAGCCAAACCGGGTGTTACGGAGGAGTTCCCTTTCGATGAAAAAACATTGGTGTTTAAAGTGATGGGAAAAATGTTTGCGCTTACCGATGTAGAAAGTTTCGAATCCGTAAACCTCAAATGCGATCCTGAAAAAGCGATGGAGTTGCGCGAAAAATATTCCGGAGTCCGACCGGGTTACCACATGAATAAAAAACACTGGAACACGGTAGAAACGGCTTCAGATGTGAACCAAAAAGAATTTTATCAATTAATCGATCATTCTTACCAGTTGGTGGTGGCATCGCTGCCTCAGAAATTGCGAAAAGAGTTGGAAATGTAAATCCAATTCAGGCATTTTGTATGTTTGTTTTATCATTAGTCCGCATGAAAAAGATTGCCCTCCCCCTACTCGTATTTTTGGCTGCCTGTGGTAGCGAAGCTGAGCCGAAAGAAGAAAAAAAAGACAGTGTTGTCAGCGAGTCCTT
>JAIBBF010000047.1 GCA_019694795.1 Flavobacteriales bacterium
GTTTTTTTAGAAAATGGCGGAATTTATTGCGTAGCAAATATTCGTGGTGGAGGGGAGTTTGGTGAGGATTGGCATAAGGCTGGTACAAAACTTCAAAAGCAAAATGTGTTTGATGATTTTATTGCCGCGGCGGAATATCTAATTAAAGAGAAATACACTAACAAAGACAAAATCGCTATTCACGGAAGATCAAACGGTGGATTATTAGCCGGTGCCTGTCTTACCCAACGTCCGGATTTATTTAAATGCGTTATCCCTCAAGTAGGAGTACTTGATATGCTCAAGTTCCATCAGTTCACCATCGGATGGGCATGGAAAGGGGATTATGGTTCAAGTGAAAATGAGGAACAATATCACTATCTGAAAAAATATTCTCCGGTTCACAATGTGAAAAAGCAAAACTATCCGGCTACCATGGTAATAACAGGCGATCACGATGATCGGGTTGTCCCTGCACACTCGTTTAAGTTTATTGCCGAATTGCAAGCGAAACAACAAGGCAATGAACCCGTTTTAATTCGCATCGATGCGGGAGGGGGACACGGATCGGGTAAGCCTTTATCAATGCAAATCGCGGAATATTCAGATATGTGGACATTCGTTTTTGCGAATTTGGGAATGACGATTAAATAAATTATTGCATCATGAAAATTTTAATTACAGGTTCAAATGGTCTGTTGGGACAAAAACTTGTTCTTGCACTAAAAAATGATCCCGAAGTAGAATTATTGGCTACCTCTTCCGGATTAAACCGGATGAAAAATCAAAGCGGATATAATTATCAATCCTTGGATATCACGAATAGAAATTCTGTTCAACAACTTTTTTCTGATTTTCTTCCCGATGTGGTGATAAATACTGCAGCTATGACCAATGTGGATGCCTGCGAAACCGATCGTGAAAATTGCTGGAACATCAATGTGAATGCAGTACAAAATCAGGTTTCAGTTTTAGAAGAATTGAGCAATAATCATACAGGATATCAACCGCATTTTATTCATCTGTCAACCGATTTTGTCTTCGATGGAGAAAGTGGTCCGTATAAGGAAGATGATCCGGTAAATCCATTAAGTTATTATGCTCTTTCTAAAGCGGAATCAGAAAAGTTGGTCATGCAATCTAAATTGAATTGGTCCATAGCCCGTACCATTATTGTTTATGGAATTGCAGATGAAATGAGCAGAACCAATATTGTTTTGTGGGCTAAAGGAGCGCTCGAAAAAGGTCAGCCTTTAACCATTGTCGATGATCAGTTCCGTATGCCTACATTGGCAGAAGATCTTGCGGCAGGATGTATTCTTATTGCAAAAAAGAAGAAAACCGGTATTTATCATTTATCGGGAAAGGATTTTATGAATATCGTTGAATTGGTTCAGCGGGTGGCTCGGTTTTTTGGATTAAATCCCGATTTGGTTCAGCCTATTAAATCGAATACCTTGAATCAGGCAGCAAAACGTCCGCCTAAAACAGGATTTATATTAGATAAATCTATTCGCGAATTAGGGTATCGTCCGCATTCATTCGAAGAGGGACTACAGATTTTAAAAGATCAGTTATCGGCTTAGTCTTATACCGAATCTTAAATTCAATCCTATTTTTTATGGGGTAAAATCAAATCTTTGGTTATTTTTACCCATTACCAAAAACTGAAATTATGTCGAATACCGAATCTTGGGGGTCGCGCGTTGGGTTAATCCTGGCCATGGCGGGTAACGCTGTAGGTCTTGGAAATTTCCTTCGTTTCCCGGTTCAGGCTGCATCCAATGGTGGTGGGGCTTTTATTATTCCTTATCTCGTTTGTTTTCTTTTAATGGGAATTCCGCTTTTGTGGATCGAATGGTCAAGCGGTAGATACGGAGGTAAATTCGGCCACCATTCCACGCCTTTTATTTTCCATTCTATGGATAAAAGGAAAATATGGAAATATATCGGGGTGTTCGGTATTTTCACCAACATAGCAGTAGCATCTTACTATTGTTACATCGAATCTTGGACGATGTCCTACACCTTCCATTCCGTTTCGGGTACATTCGATGGAATGTCTCAAGGTGATGTAGCTGGTTTCTTCTCAAATTACATTGATGTTTCCACTTCTACAACGGGTATACCTTATGAAGCGGTGATGTTTTTTGTGTTGTGTCTTCTTCTGAATACCTGGATTTTGTCGAGAGGATTATCGGGTGTAGAAAAAGTGGCAAAAATCGGTATGCCTTTATTGATTGGATTTGGAGCGGTGTTGGCAATTCGCGGTTTAACACTGGGTACGTCCGGAGCATCGCCAGAGGTTCCGACTGCATCGGCATGGGATGGATTAAATTTTCTTTGGACGCCTCAATACACTTCACTGCTGGATATGAAAGTGTGGATGGCAGCAGCTGGTCAGATATTTTTTACGCTTTCGCTGGGAATGGGAACCGTGCATTGTTATGCGGCTTATGTCCGATCGAAAGATGATGTTGCTTTAAATGCAGTTTCTGCCGGTTTTACCAACGAATTCGTTGAAGTGGTATTAGGAAGTTTAATCGTAATTCCAATTGCTGCAGGATACCTTGGTTTGGACTGGGTAAAAGAAAATGCAGGATTTGGAATGGCGTTTCAAACGATGCCATTTTTATTTGAGAAATGGGGAACCGTATTTTCCGCTCTTGCTGGATTAATGTGGTTTGGTCTTTTGTTTTTTGCGGGTATTACTTCTTCACTTGCCATGGGAACTCCATGGATGAGTTTTATGCAGGATGAGTTCAATTGGAAAAGAGGCAAAGCGGCATGGTCGTTTGGAGGTATTGTTTTATTGCTCGGATTGCCTACCGTATTTTTCTTCGCTAATGGCGTTTTTGATGAATATGATTATTGGGCTGGTACCGTTTCGTTAGTGGTCTTTGCCCTTGCCGAGGTGATTTTGTTCTCCTGGGTTTTCGGTTTAGACAAAGGCTGGAAAGAGATCAACGAAGGTGCAGATATCCGCGTTCCGAATATTTTCCGCTTTATTATTAAGTACATCACACCGGCAATGTTGCTCATCGTTTTTATTGGGGCACTGGTTACTCCCAAAAACAACGATTGGAAAGCAGCCTTAAGTGGTAACTGGGAATTGGATAATAGTTCCATCATTGCGAAAATCACCAATAAAGGTGTTGTGTATAACCGTTCCTATTTTGCCGATGAATTTCAAACCGAGGTTGGTGGTACCGTTTCAGAAGTCACTACCATCGATTCGCTGAAAAAACATGTCGTTGCAATTTCAGATTCGGTAGCATATGTGATGGTAGATGGCAAAGAGAAAAAGTTCAAAGGTTCTGAAGCAGAAAAATCGAAACAAATGCTTTTTTATAAACTTGAACCGGTAAAAACATACGAGTTCGATATCGATAAAACCGTAATGGTTAAAGTCGGTCAAGCCATCGTACCGGGGACCGCCATAGCTTCGGGTGGATTTGTAAATAATATTTTCTATACCGACATGGCCAGATTATTACTCCTGATTGTTTTCGGAGGAATTTGCGTGTTGGTGTATGTTGCTTATAAGAAAAGATTAAAAGAAGGAACAATATGAATACTTCAGCAATGATATTAATGGCAACAGTACAAATCATTGTAATTGCTATTACAGGTTATTTCTTTTGGAAAGTTTTAAAAACGCCGGCAAAACCGGAACCGGATTCCTTTTCGGAAAATGATGATGAACCACGTTGAAGTCAATTTGGGATGATATTTTTTTCATTCCCGAAAGGGAGAGAAAAGGTATCCTCGCCTTATTAATTATCCTGATCCTCTCATATACGTTTTATTCGTTTCGTCAACGGATATTTTCGGATCCTGAAATTCAAAACACTGAAGAAATTAAGGCACTCAATGAATGGAGTGCTTCTTTTACAGCCTTCAACGAACCATCAGAGGATTCAGTTTTACATTCTAATTCTCCCACCTATACTTTTATTGAGAACAAAAAACAATTTCACGATGGTGATATTCTTCCCGAAAAATTAAATCCTAATACGGCATCTTATCAACAATTAATCAGGAAAGGATTTCCGGCTCATACTGCCGCCTCTATATTGAGCTATAGAAAAAAAGGTGGAGTATTTAGATTTGCCGACGACCTGAAAAAAAGTCCGGGAATCAACGATTCAATTTTTCAATTATTACTCCCTTCCATCGATCTTCCCCGGAAGTCACCTTTAACAGGTGATAAAAAATCAGAATCACCAATACCGACTGCCTTAATTGATCTTAACTCCACCGATACCACCACACTTATTGCATTGCCTTGTATTGGATCTAAATTGGCTTCAAGAATTATTCAATACCGTGATCGCCTGGGTGGATTTCACTCGGTGAGCCAATTACAGGAGATTTACGGACTAAGTCCTGATTGCTTTAAGGTCCTGGAATCGAGAACAACAATCATCCGGCCATGGAATCGTATTTCATTGAATACCTGTTCGGTGGAGGACCTTAAAAAAATACCTTACATCAAATATCAGGTGGCCTTGGCAATTATTAGTTATCGCGAAAAACATGGTCCCTATTCAACAGTTGAGGATATCCGGAAAACCGATTTGGTGAATGATGAATTATACCTTAAAATTGCACCCTATTTTTCAGTGCAGTGAATTCTATTGAACAACGTATTAAGTCAACCATTCGCGACGTAAAAGATTTTCCAAAACCCGGAATTCTTTTCAAAGATATTATGCCGGTATTGGAAGATCCGATGCTTTCCGCAGATATCGTGGATTACCTGGCCGACTTATTCGCTGAGAAAAAAATTGATGCAATTATCGGAGTTGAAAGCAGAGGATTTTTATTTGGAATGGCCCTGGCGATTAAAATGAAAGTTCCATTTGTATCTGTCCGTAAAAAAGGAAAGTTGCCCTATAAAACCATCAGCTATAAATATGATCTGGAGTACGGAAGTGCCGAGGTCGAAATGCATGTAGATTCCATTAAACCCAATTGGAATGTGCTTATACACGACGATCTGCTTGCCACCGGAGGAACAGCATCAGCAGCAGCTGAATTGGTGAAAATGCAAGGAGGAAATGTAGCAGGATTTGCATTTATCGTTGAACTCGAATTTTTAAAAGGACGTGAGCGTCTGCAGGGATATTCTCCCTCTATAATAAATATTGTTGCCTATTAAATAAAATTGAATCATGGATTTCAAAAAAACCGAAAACCAGAAAATGATTGCGCAAATGGTGCGCGATTTTGCAGAGAAAGAAATTCGTCCCAATGTAATGAAGTGGGACGAAAGCCAGGAGTTTCCCCGCGACTTGTTTCGCAAGGCTGGCGAATTGGGATTAATGGGTGTTTTAGTTCCAACTGAATATGGCGGTTCCGGATTCGGTTATTTCGAATACATTACTGTTATTGAAGAAGTAGCTAAAGTTTGTGGATCTGTTGGCTTGAGTGTTGCTGCGCACAATTCACTTTGCACCAATCATATTTTGGAGTTTGGTAATGAAGAACAAAAGAAAAAATACCTTCCTAAACTGGCAAGTGGAGAATGGGTTGGTGCATGGGGATTAACAGAGGCCAATACAGGTTCAGATGCAATGCGCATGAAATGTGTTGCAAAAGAAGATGGTGATTACTGGGTAATCAATGGTACAAAAAACTGGATCACTCACGGAATTTCTTCTGAGGTTGCAGTGGTTTTAGTCCGCACAGGTGAATTACTCGATTCAAAAGGAATTACTGCATTTGTTATTGAGCGCGGAACACCGGGTTTTAGTGGAGGTAAAAAAGAAAACAAATTAGGTATGCGTTGTTCCGAAACCGCAGAATTGATTTTCGATAATTGCCGTGTTCATAAAAGTCAGATCCTTGGAAAAGTTGGAGATGGATTTGTTCAGGCGATGAAAATATTGGATGGTGGACGTATCTCCATCGGGGCTTTAGCTATGGGTATTGCAAAGGGCGCTTATGAAGCCGCAGTTCAATATTCAAAGGAGCGCCAGCAGTTTGGTCAGCCAATTGCCAACTTTCAGGGAATTGCCTTTAAACTGGCTGATATGGCTACAGAAATTACAGCAGCTGAAATGTTGTTGTATCAGGCAGCTGATCTTAAAAACCGTAAACAAAAGGTTACCCGCGAAGGGGCCATGGCTAAATATTATGCTTCTGAGGTATCCGTAAGGGTGGCAACTGAGGCTGTACAGATATTCGGAGGCTATGGTTATAC
Source organism: Flavobacteriales bacterium (assembly GCA_019694795.1). Taxonomy (NCBI): domain Bacteria; kingdom Pseudomonadati; phylum Bacteroidota; class Flavobacteriia; order Flavobacteriales; species Flavobacteriales bacterium. Next base: position 6,188 of record JAIBBF010000047.1, read on the forward strand.
CAAAGATTTTCCGGTCGAAAAATTCTATCGCGACTCCAAATTATGCACAATCGGCGAGGGAACCTCTGAAATTCAGAAACTTGTAATTTCCAGGGAAATTTTAAAGAGCTGATTGTTAATTCAAAATTTTATTATCTTTGCCATCCCTTTAAAAAGAAAAATAGAATATGTTAATCATTCCAGTAAAAGAAGGCGAGTCAATTGAAAAGGCTCTTAAGAAGTACAAGAAGAAATACGAAAAAGTTGGTATCGTAAAACAATTACGTGAACGCCAATCTTTCACTAAACCTTCTATCAATCGTCGCCAGGAAATTATCCGTGCGAAGTACCGCCTTCAAATGCAGCTTACTGAGCAGTAATATTTAAGGAAACTTTTTTTAAGCTATACCGTAAAGGGAATCTGTATCAGGTTCCCTTTTTTCATTTGGACGACATCTCAAAATACCACTCTTACCTCGAAAACGAAAAACGATTTTCGCTGCACACCGTAAGGGCTTATACGGATGATTTATCTGCGTTCAGAAATTTTTGCATTCAGGAATTCGAAGTTCAGCAACTTGCCGAGGCAGATCATTCCATCATCCGGACCTGGGTGGTTTCATTAATGGAAAAAGGGAATGATCCAAAAACAGTACGTCGGAAATTGAGTTGCCTCAATTCATTCTACCGATTCCTGATGAAATGCGGAGAAATCCGGTCTAATCCCGTTCGAAAAGTAATCGCTCCTAAAACCAAAAAGCGGCTTCCTGTATTTGTGGAGGAGTCAAAAATGGAGAAATTATTTTCCGACGAAATTTTTCCGCAGGATCTATTCGGCATCAGAGATAAAACAATGCTGGAATTATTTTACGCCACCGGTATTCGTCGTTCCGAATTGATTGGTTTAAAATTGTCTGATGTTTCCAACGACAGAATTAAAGTTTTAGGTAAACGTAATAAACAGCGCATCATCCCGCTCACCCACGAAATCAGACTACAAATTGATCGTTATATCAAAATACGAACAGAGCTTTTGGGCGAAAGTGATTCAGATCATTTATTATTAGATAACAAAGGCAATAAATTGTCGCCTCAATTTGTATATAGAAAAGTGAATGAGTACCTTTCTAAAGTAACAAGTCTGGAAAAGAAAAGTCCACATGTAATCCGGCATACCTTTGCTACTCATTTATTAAATAATGGAGCAGATTTAAACGCCATAAAAGAATTACTCGGTCATTCCAGCTTAGCTGCAACTCAGGTATACACGCACAATACCATAGAAAAATTAAAAAACATATATCACCAATCCCACCCCTTAGCGGGGTGATAAAAAATGGAGGAACCACACCATGCAAGTACAAATTCATTCAATTCATTTCGATGCCGATAAAAAACTCATCGATTTTGTTCAACAACGACTTGATAAATTAACAGGTACCTACGAGAAAATCACCAACTCGGAAGTTTTTCTTCGACTGGATAAGAATAAAGAGAATGAAAATAAAATTGCCGAGATCAAAATTCTGGTCCCGGGTAAAGAATTATTTGCAAGCCGGCAATGTAAATCCTTTGAGGAAGCGGTAGACTTATCGGTCGACGCTCTAAAAGCTCAAATTCAAAAATATAAGGGTAAACAACCTTAAAATTCAGGTAGGGGAGCAGGACTCCCCTTTTTTTGTGCCACATTTTGTGCTTTTCAGCTTTGTTTTCAAAAAAAAGCTGTTGATTTTTTTGCTCTATTCTGAATGTTTAATACATTTGCAGACCTTTTTGGAAAGAGGTCTGTTTTAATATCGGGATTTTTCAACTGAAAATGAGTGGTTTAGAGCGGAATTAGCCGGGGTAGCTCAGCTGGTAGAGCAGCTGATTTGTAATCAGCTGGTCGGGGGTTCGAGTCCCTTCCTCGGCTCAAGTTCTTTAAGTATTAAAAATTGTTGGGCACATTCCACAAGCGGTCAACGTGAGCAGACTGTAAATCTGCCGTCTTTCGACTTCGGAGGTTCGAATCCTTCTGTGCCCACAATAAAAGTAACAAGCGGGAGTAGCTCAGTTGGTAGAGCATCAGCCTTCCAAGCTGAGGGTCGCGGGTTCGAGCCTCGTCTCCCGCTCTTACAAAAGGTTTTGACCCCGAATTTTCGGGGTCAAAACTTTTAAAAAAAAAAAGTTTAAGCTGATGTAGCTCAGTGGTAGAGCACTTCCTTGGTAAGGAAGAGGTCAGGGGTTCAATCCCCCTCATCAGCTCTACTTCAGGAGAAACTGTTAAAACGTTAAAAACAAGTAATAACAATTAAACAAAACAGGAACTATGGCAAAAGAAACATTTGATCGTTCCAAGCCCCACGTGAATATCGGGACCATTGGCCACGTAGACCATGGAAAAACAACCTTGACTGCTGCGATTACTCAGGTTCTCGCTAACAAAGGTCTTGCTGAAAAACGTGACTTCGCATCGATCGACAACGCTCCTGAAGAAAAAGAGCGTGGTATCACAATCAACACTTCACACGTTGAGTACCAAACAAACAATCGTCACTACGCACACGTAGACTGTCCAGGTCACGCTGACTATGTGAAAAACATGGTAACAGGAGCTGCACAGATGGACGGAGCTATTCTTGTAGTAGCTGCTACGGATGGTCCAATGCCACAAACTCGTGAGCACATCCTTCTTGGTCGTCAGGTAGGTGTTCCTCGTCTGGTTGTGTTCATGAACAAAGTGGACATGGTTGACGATGCAGAACTTCTTGACCTCGTTGAGATGGAAGTACGCGAACTTCTTTCATTCTATGGTTACGATGGTGACAACACTCCAATCGTTCGTGGATCTGCTCTTGGTGGATTAAACGGAGATGCTAAATGGGTTGGTACTATTGAAGCTCTTATGGAGGCAGTAGATACTTGGATCGAAATTCCACCACGCGATATCGATAAGCCATTCCTTATGCCTGTTGAAGACGTATTCACTATCACTGGTCGTGGTACTGTTGCAACTGGTCGTATCGAAACAGGAGTTATCAATGTTGGTGATAACGTTGAGATCTTAGGTATGCAAGAAGAAAAACTTACTTCAACCATCACAGGTGTTGAAATGTTCCGTAAGCTCCTCGACCGTGGTCAGGCAGGTGACAACGTAGGTCTTCTTCTTCGTGGTGTTGACAAAGAAGCTATCCGTCGCGGAATGGTAATCGCTAAGCCAGGGTCAATCACCCCACACACTGTGTTCAAGGCTGAGGTTTACGTTCTGAAAAAAGAAGAAGGTGGACGTCACACTCCATTCCAAAATAAATACCGTCCTCAGTTCTATTTCCGTACAACTGACGTTACTGGAGAAATCGTTCTTCCAGAAGGTCGTGAAATGGTAATGCCTGGTGACAACGTAACTATCACTGTAAATCTGATCGTACCTGTTGCAATGGATAAAGGTCTTCGTTTCGCTATCCGCGAAGGTGGACGTACCGTTGGAGCTGGTCAGGTTATCGAGATCGTTAAGTAATAAAGACCGCACTATGTCAGACTAAAGGTGTCCCGTCCGGACACCTTTAGCTGTCATAATAAACGGGTGTAGTTCAATGGTAGAATAGCGGTCTCCAAAACCGTTGATCTTGGTTCGAATCCAGGCACCCGTGCAAGGATTCAAAAGAATAAATAAAAAAAACAAAACAAAGTGGCTGGATTCAGAGCATATATCGAGGAAACGGTAAACGAGCTGGTGAACAAGGTCAGCTGGCCTACTCAGAAAGAACTTCAGAGTAGCGCGCTTATCGTGTTAATCACATCAGTGATTTTTGCGTTACTGGTTTTCCTAATGGATTTCATTTTTGGAATTCGTCCCGGGAGTGCAGATGGCGGCTTTGCGTGGAAGGGTATCCTTGGATTCTTTTACGACATGTTTAATTAATAATGCATCGGTAAGATGGGTGAGATTTCAAAAAAATGGTTTGTAGTTCGTGCTGTTTCCGGCAAGGAAAAGAAAGTGCGTGACCAGATCGAGCTTGAGATGAGCAGATTGGGGTATTCCGATTTGGTTCCTCAGGTGCTTATTCCCACCGAAAAAATCTACCAGATTCGCAACGGTAAGAAGGTAAGCAAAGAACGTTCATATCTTCCGGGGTATGTCTTGATTGAGGCTGCTTTAACCGGCGAAATTGTGCATGCAATAAAGAACCTGACGAATGTTATTGGCTTTCTTGGCGCGGAAAAAGGAGGAGATCCTGTTCCGCTGCGCGCTTCCGAAGTAAGCCGCATTCTTGGTAAATATGATGAGCTCAGTGAGAGCGAAGAAGAAATTAACATCCCTTACATCGTTGGCGAAACTGTTAAAGTAATTGATGGTCCTTTCAACAACTTCACCGGTGTGATTGAAGAGATCAACGAAGAGAAGAAAAAACTGAAAGTGATGGTTAAAATTTTCGGTCGCAAAACACCGCTCGAGTTGAATTATATGCAGGTTGAAAAAGAAAGTTAGAATTTAATAATCATTAACAATGGCAAAGGAAATAACCGGCTTTATTAAGCTTCAGGTAAAAGGCGGCGCTGCTAACCCATCGCCACCGATTGGTCCTGCACTCGGTTCCAAAGGTGTTAACATCATGGAATTTTGCAAGCAGTTTAATGCGCGCACGCAGGATAAACCAGGCAAAGTATTGCCAGTAGTAATTACTGTATACAATGATAAATCGTTTGATTTTATCATTAAAACTCCACCGGTAGCAGTTCAGCTTATCGAGGTATCTAAAATTAAAAGCGGTTCTGCAGAACCTAACCGTAAAAAAGTTGGTTCAGTATCCTGGGATCAGGTGCGCAAAATTGCAGAAGAAAAAATGCCCGACCTTAACTGTTTCACAATTGAATCAGCGATGAGCATGGTTGCCGGCACCGCACGTAGTATGGGTCTTACTGTAACAGGTGATAAACCCTTCTAACCTTAAATTATTAGATGCGTTATGGCACGTTTAACAAAAAAACAAAAAGAAGTAGCAGGGAAATTCGATGAGAATAAATCCTATTCCCTCGTAGAAGCTTCTAAGATCGTTAAGGATATTACTACTACAAAATTCGATGCTTCTGTAGACATCGCAGTACGTCTTGGTGTTGATCCGCGTAAAGCGAACCAGATGGTACGTGGTACAGTTTCTCTTCCGCACGGTACAGGTAAGAATGTAAAAGTTCTTGTTCTTTGTACTGCTGATAAAGAAAAAGAAGCTCAAGATGCAGGAGCAGATTATGTAGGTCTCGATGAATACATTGAGAAAATCAAAGGTGGATGGACAGACGTTGATGTTATCATCACTATGCCATCGATCATGGGTAAAGTAGGAGCACTTGGTCGTGTACTCGGTCCACGTGGTCTTATGCCAAATCCTAAAACAGGAACGGTAACCCAGGAAATTGGAAAAGCTGTTACGGATGTAAAGGCTGGTAAGATCGACTTTAAAGTTGACAAGACCGGTATAGTTCATGCTTCCATTGGCAAAGTCTCTTTCGACGCACAGAAGATTGCAGACAATGCAAATGAACTTATCCAGACCCTTGTTAAGCTGAAGCCCTCTTCTGCAAAAGGTCAGTACGTGAAAACTATTTTCATGAGCAGCACCATGAGCAAGGGCGTCGAGATCGATACTAAAACAGTCAATATTTAACCACTATTCCCAATCTTATGACAAGGGATCAGAAAAATCAAGCAATTGCTGAATTGACCGAAATGCTTAATGCAAGTAAGGTGATTTATTTAGCAGATGCATCAGGAATGAACGCCGAAGCTACGAGCAAGTTACGTCGCGAGTGCTTTAAGCGTAAAGTTTCTATGCAGGTTGTTAAAAACACATTATTGCAAAAAGCGATGGAGCGTGCCGAGGGCGTGGACTATTCAGGTCTTTTTGTAGCACTTAAAGGTAACACTGCAGTTCTTACTGCAGAAGCCGGAAATGTGCCTGCAAAATTGATCAAAGAATTCCGCAAAGGCGGTGATAAGCCCGTTTTAAAAGGAGCATTTGTAGAAGAGTCTGTTTACATTGGCGACAACCAATTAGAGGCTCTTTGCAATATCAAATCGAGAAACGAACTTATCGGCGATATCGTTGCATTGCTTCAGTCGCCTGCGAAAAATGTTGTATCTGCTTTACAAAGCGGAAAACACACAATCGCTGGTTTGGTCAAAACACTGCAAGAAAAAGCAAACTAATCAATTCAAAAGTTTAATCATTAATTAAATTCATAGAAAAATGGCAGACGTTAAAGCTCTCGCTGAACAGTTGGTTAACCTGACTGTAAAAGAAGTAAATGAACTTGCTCAAATCCTTAAGGATGAGTACGGAATCGAACCAGCTGCTGCTGCTGTTGCAGTTGCTGCTCCAGGTGCCGGTGGTGGCGGTGCTGCTGCTGAAGAGAAAACTTCCTTCGATGTAATTCTTAAAAACGGAGGAGCTAATAAACTCGCAGTAGTTAAGCTCGTTAAAGAACTTTCAGGTCTTGGTCTGAAAGAAGCGAAAGACCTCGTTGACGGTGCTCCAGGTACTTTGAAAGAAGGTGTTTCAAAAGAGGAAGCTGAACAACTGAAGGCTAAGCTCGTTGAGGCAGGAGCAGAAGTTGAGATTAAATAATCCGCTCTACTACAATACAGTGGTTAAGGCGCCGGTAATTCCGGGGCCTTAACCCTTTTGTGTTTAAGCAGGTTGTCTAATCAATTGGTCTTGGTTTCTTTAAAATAAAAAACAAATCCCTTGGCAACTACGAATAAAAAGTCGAAACGCATAAGTTTCGCAAAAAGTAAAAGTGCTTATGATTATCCTGACTTCCTGGAGATCCAGTTGAAGTCGTTTCAGGAATTTTTCCAATTGGAAACCACTCCTGAGAACAGAGAAAATGAAGGACTTTTCAAAGTTTTCGCTGAAAACTTTCCAATTACGGATACACGTAATCAATTTGTACTCGAGTTTCTCGATTACTTTATTGATCCTCCTCGTTACACTATTCCAGAGTGTATTGAGCGTGGTTTAACTTACAGTGTACCCCTCAAGGCCAAATTGAAATTATACTGTACAGATCCGGAACACGAAGATTTCGAAACTATCGTGCAGGATGTGTATTTGGGTACAATTCCTTACATGACTCCCAAAGGTTCATTTGTAATCAATGGAGCTGAGCGTGTAATTGTATCACAGCTTCACCGTTCACCCGGTGTGTTTTTCGGTCAAAGCCGTCACGCAAATGGTACTAAATTATATTCTGCGAGAATTATTCCATTCAAAGGATCGTGGATTGAGTTTGCTACCGACATCAACAATGTGATGTATGCTTACATCGACCGTAAGAAAAAATTACCTGTTACTACTCTTTTCCGTGCTATCGGTTATGAAAGCGACCGTGATATTTTAGAAATATTCAATCTTGCAGATGAGATTAAAGTTTCTAAAAAAGCATTGAAAGATGTTGTTGGAAGACGCCTTGCTGCGCGTGTTCTTCGTTCATGGGTTGAAGACTTCGTGGATGAGGATACCGGAGAGGTTGTTTCCATTGAGCGTAATGAGGTATTAATCGAACGCGAAACCATACTTGAAGATCACATGATCGACTTAATTGTTGATTCAGGTGTGAAATCAATTATTCTTCATAAACAAGAAACAAATTCTGCCGATTTCTCTATTATCTACAACACACTTCAGAAAGATACTTCTAACTCTGAAAAAGAAGCTGTAGAATACATTTATCGCTTATTGCGTAATGCTGAACCACCAGACGAGGAAACTGCCCGTTCGGTAATTGATAAATTGTTCTTCTCTGAACAACGTTATGATTTAGGTGAAGTAGGTCGTTACAGAATCAATAAAAAATTAGGATTAAACATTGATCAGGGTACACGTATTCTTACGCGTGAGGATATTATCATGATCGTGAAATACCTCATTGAATTGATCAACTCAAAAACGGATGTGGATGATATCGACCACTTGTCGAATCGTCGCGTGCGTACCGTTGGTGAGCAGTTGTATAATCAATTTGGAGTAGGTCTTGCGCGTATGGCTCGTACCATTCGTGAGAGAATGAATGTTCGTGATAACGAAGTATTCACTCCGATTGACCTTATCAATGCAAAAACACTTTCATCGGTGATTAATTCGTTCTTCGGTACGAATCAGTTATCGCAGTTTATGGATCAAACCAATCCTCTTGCGGAAATCACCCACAAGCGTCGTTTATCGGCACTCGGTCCCGGTGGTTTATCCAGAGAGCGTGCAGGGTTTGAGGTACGTGACGTACACTACACACACTACGGACGTCTCTGTACTATTGAAACTCCTGAAGGTCCGAACATCGGTCTTATTTCATCACTCTGTGTATTTGCGAAAGTAAATCGCTTAGGATTTATTGAAACACCTTATCGTCGTGTTATTGACGGTAAAGTGAACCTCAGTGAAGAGCCAATTTATTTGAGCGCAGAGGAAGAAGACAACCGCGTTATTGCACAGGCCAATGCTCCTGTAGACGACAGCGGAAAATTCAATGTAGATAAAGTAATTGCTCGTCTCGAATCAGATTTCCCTGTAGTGGAACCTAAAGATGTAGCGTTGATGGACGTTGGTACCAACCAGATTGCTTCCATTGCTGCGTCATTAATTCCATTCCTTGAGCATGATGATGCGAACCGTGCTCTGATGGGATCTAACATGCAGCGCCAGGCAGTTCCATTACTTCGTCCGGAATCTCCAATTGTTGGAACCGGAATTGAAGAATTGGTTGCACGCGATTCACGTGTATTGATCAATGCAGAAGCAGACGGTATCGTTGAGTACGTTGATGCAAATCAAATTACAATTCGTTACGAAAGAACCGACGAAGAGCGTTTTGTTAGCTTCGAAGGTGATGCGAAAACGTACGACCTGGTAAAATTCCAAAAGACGAACCAAAGTACTTCCATTAACCTCAAGCCTATCGTTAAAAAAGGTGAGAAGGTATTGAAAGGTCAAGTTCTTTGCGAAGGATACGCTACTATGGATGGAGAGCTCGCTTTAGGAAGAAATCTTAAAGTAGCATTTATGCCATGGAAAGGTTACAACTTTGAGGATGCGATTGTAATTTCTGAGAAAGTTGTACGTGAAGATATTTTCACTTCCATTCACATTGATGAATATATTCTTGAAGTACGCGAAACAAAACGTGGTCTTGAAGAATTAACTTCAGATATTCCTAACGTAAGTGAAGAAGCAACCCGTGATCTAGATGAAAGCGGTATGATTCGTATCGGTGCGGAAGTAAAAGAAGGTGATATCCTGATTGGTAAAATCACACCAAAAGGAGAAACTGATCCTTCACCTGAAGAAAAACTTTTACGTGCAATTTTCGGTGACAAAGCCGGAGATGTAAAAGATGCATCACTTCGTGTTGGTCCTTCCGTTAAAGGTGTTGTTATCGATAAAAAACTTTTCTCTCGCGCGATCAAAGATCGTAAGATGAAAGCGCAGGAAAAACCTATCGTAGATCAACTCGATCGTGAATACGAAAAAGAAGTTGCTGATTTAAAAAATATCCTGACTGAAAAACTTCTTCAAATTGTTGGCGAAGAAAAATCTGCAGGTGTTTATAATAACTTCAAAGAAGAAATCATTAAGAAAGGTGTTAAGTTCAATGCGAAAGCACTTCTTGCAATTGATTATTCTACCATTAATCCTACCAATTGGACTTCTGATGAAAAGATGAACCGAATGATCAATCGTTTGATTCATAATTTCAATATTAAGTCGAATGATATCCTCGGTATTTACAAGCGTAAAAAATTCCAGGTTACTGTGGGCGATGAGCTACCAACCGGAATTGTAAAACTTGCAAAAGTTTATTTGGCGCAAAAACGTAAACTCCGTGTTGGAGATAAAATGGCGGGTCGTCACGGTAACAAAGGGGTTGTTGCCCGTATTGTACGTGCCGAAGATATGCCATTCCTCGAAGACGGAACACCGGTTGATATCGTGCTTAATCCACTCGGGGTACCATCGCGTATGAACCTCGGACAGATTTATGAAACGGTTTTAGGATGGGCAGGATTAAAACTTGGACTCAAATTCGCTACTCCGATTTTTGACGGAGCGCATATTGATGAAATCAATAAGTACACCGATGAGGCTGGAATTCCTCGTTACGGTCGTGCATATCTTTACGATGGTGGTACCGGAGATCGTTTTGACCAGCCTGCAACTGTAGGTGTGATCTACATGATTAAACTGAGCCACATGGTGGATGATAAGATGCACGCACGTTCGATTGGTCCATACTCCCTCATCACCCAGCAGCCGCTTGGTGGTAAGGCACAATTTGGTGGACAGCGTTTCGGGGAAATGGAAGTATGGGCGCTCGAAGCATTTGGAGCATCCAACATTCTTCAGGAAATTCTTACTGTTAAATCCGACGATGTTGTTGGTCGTGCGAAAGCATATGAAGCCATCGTTAAAGGTGAGAACTTACCTACACCCGGAATTCCGGAATCATTCAACGTATTGTTGCATGAGCTCCGCGGACTTGGTCTTAATGTTACATTGGAATAATTAGCACAAACGTCAATCTTTGAAACATGGCTTTCAGAAAAGAAAATAAAGTAAAAAGCGAATTCGAGAAAATCGTAATTTCTCTCGCATCGCCCGAGTTGATCCTTGAACGGTCAAGCGGAGAAGTGCTGAAGCCGGAAACGATTAACTATCGTACCTACAAACCTGAACGTGATGGTTTGTTTTGCGAAAGAATTTTCGGTCCGGTAAAGGATTACGAATGCCACTGCGGTAAATACAAGCGTATCCGTTACAAGGGGATTGTTTGTGATCGTTGCGGGGTAGAAGTAACAGAAAAGAAAGTTCGCCGTGAACGCATGGGACACATCTCCTTGGTGGTTCCTGTTGCTCACATTTGGTACTTCCGTTCATTACCGAACAAAATCGGTTATTTGCTCGGATTACCTTCTAAGAAACTAGATCAGATTATTTACTACGAACGTTATGTAGTAATTCAAGCTGGTATAGCTACTAATCTTGATGGTTCACCATTAAATACCTACGATTATTTAACGGAAGAAGAATACCTGGATATCCTGGATAAACTTCCGAAGGAAAATCAGTATCTCGACGACAATGATCCGAATAAGTTCATTGCGAAAATGGGTGCTGAAGCATTGCAGGATTTATTGCGCAGAATTAATCTTGACGAATTATCGTACGAACTTCGTCACAAAGCAAACACCGAAACTTCACAGCAACGTAAGAGTGAAGCTTTAAAACGCCTTCAGGTTGTAGGTGCGTTCCGTGAATCCAACGAGCGTATTGTAAACAAACCTGAGTGGATGGTGATTAAAGTTGTTCCGGTTATTCCACCAGAACTTCGTCCACTCGTTCCACTTGATGGTGGTCGTTTTGCTACGTCAGATTTAAATGACCTTTATCGTCGCGTTATCATTCGTAACAATCGTTTGAAGCGTTTGATCGAGATCAAAGCACCTGAAGTGATTTTGCGTAATGAAAAACGTATGTTACAAGAGGCGGTTGATTCGCTTTTTGATAACTCGCGTAAATCATCAGCTGTAAAAACTGAATCGAATCGCCCTTTAAAATCGCTTTCAGATTCATTGAAAGGTAAGCAAGGACGTTTCCGTCAGAACCTCCTCGGAAAACGTGTTGACTATTCTGCACGTTCGGTAATTGTTGTAGGTCCTGAATTAAAACTTCACGAGTGCGGATTGCCAAAAGATATGGCAGCTGAGTTATTCAAACCGTTTATCATTCGTAAAATGATTGAGCGCGGTATTGTAAAAACAGTTAAGTCTGCGAAGAAAATTGTTGACCGTAAAGATCCGGTTGTATGGGATATTCTTGAAAACGTATTGAAAGGACATCCTGTATTACTCAACCGTGCTCCGACACTTCACCGTTTAGGTATTCAATCTTTCCAGCCAAAATTAATTGAAGGAAAAGCGATTCAGCTTCACCCATTGGTGTGTACTGCATTTAACGCCGACTTTGACGGTGACCAAATGGCGGTTCACGTTCCACTTGGGAATGCAGCGATTTTGGAAGCGCAATTATTGATGCTTGCTTCGCATAACATTCTTAACCCTTCAAATGGAGCGCCGGTTACAGTTCCTTCTCAGGACATGGTGCTTGGTCTTTACTACATCACCAAAGGCCGTAAGAGCACTCCTGAGCTGATTGTAAAAGGTGAAGGAATGACTTTCTATTCTCCGGAAGAGGTAATCATTGCATATAATGAAAAACGACTTGAATTGCATGCTCACATCAAGGTGAAAACAAAAGATCTTGATGAGAATGGCGTTTTGGTTGATGCATTGATTGAAACAACTTGCGGTCGTGTTTTATTCAACGAAGTTGTTCCGAAAGAAGTAGGATACATCAATGAACTTTTAACTAAGAAATCACTCCGTGACATTATCGGTCGTGTGATGAAAGCTGCCGGTATTTCCAAGACAGCGAAATTCCTCGATGATATCAAGGATCTTGGTTTCTATATGGCATTTAAAGGCGGTCTTTCTTTCAACCTTGAGGATGTATTGATTCCTGAAGAAAAAGTGAAGATGGTTGCTGATGCAATTAAGCAAGTTGATGAAGTGATGATGAACTATAACATGGGTCTTATCACCAACAATGAGCGTTATAATCAGATTATCGATATCTGGACACATACCAATTCCCGTCTGACGCACATTCTGATGGAGAAACTGAAGAATCACCGTCAAGGTTTCAACAGTATCTACATGATGTTCGACTCAGGAGCGCGTGGTTCTAAAGAGCAGATTCGTCAGCTCTCCGGAATGCGTGGTCTGATGGCGAAACCACAAAAATCAGGTGCTACCAGTCAGGAAATTATCGAGAACCCGATTCTTTCTAACTTTAAAGAAGGATTATCGATTCTTGACTACTTCATTTCTACACACGGTGCTCGTAAAGGTCTTGCCGATACCGCTCTTAAAACTGCGGATGCAGGATACTTAACTCGTCGTCTTGTAGACGTTGCGCAAGATGTAATTATCAATGCAGAAGATTGCGGTACATTACGTGGTCTTGTTGCTACAGCGCTTCGTAAAAATGATGAGGTAGTAGAAACATTAAACGACAGAATTCTTGGTCGTACATCGGTGCATGACATTTTCCATCCGCAAACGGGTGAGTTAATGGTAAACGCTGGTGAAGAAATTACAGAAGCAATTGCTCGTAAGATTGAAGAATCTCCAATTGAAGAAGTGGAAATTCGTTCAGTACTTACCTGTGAGTTGAAGCGTGGTGTGTGTGCGAAGTGTTACGGACGTAACCTTGCTACCGGACGCATGGTTCAAATGGGAGAAGCTGTAGGTGTAATTGCTGCACAGTCGATCGGTGAGCCAGGAACTCAGCTTACACTTCGTACATTCCACGTTGGTGGTACTGCATCGAATATTGCTGATGAATCTGATATTAAAGCGAAATATGCAGGTCGCGTTGAATTTGAAGAATTACGTACTGTACCTAAAACCGACAATGAAGGTGTTAAGGTAGAAGTAGTTCTTGGTCGTTCAGGCGAAATGCGTATCGTGGATACGAATACCGGAATTGTACTTCAAACTGCAAACATTCCATACGGTTCTTATATGATCGTTAAGAATGGCGACGTAGTTGAAAAAGGAACCAGCATTTGCCGTTGGGATCCATATAACGCGGTTATCCTTTCTGAGATCAATGGTGTTTTAGGATACGTTGATATTGAAGAAGGAATCACTTTCCGTGAAGAAGTGGATGAACAAACCGGTTTCCGCGAAAAAGTAATTACTGAAACCCGTGATAAGCGTAAAGCACCAGGAATTCGAATCATTGATGGTAAATCAGGAGAAGAATTAAAGATGTACAACTTACCGGTTGGCGCTCACATTGCGGTGGATGAAAACAAACATGTAACTGCGGGTGACATTCTTGCGAAAATTCCTCGTGTTTCCGGTAAATCCGGAGATATCACCGGTGGTCTTCCACGCGTAACGGAATTATTCGAAGCTCGTAATCCATCGAATCCGGCTGTTGTTGCTGAGATTGACGGTATCGTTTCTTTCGGAAAAATTAAACGTGGTAACCGCGAAATTGCAGTAGAAAGTAAAACAGGTGAAGTTCGTCGCTATTTGGTTCCACTTTCACGTCACATCCTCGTTCAGGAGAATGACTACGTTAGAGCTGGTCAACCACTTTCTGATGGAGCTACTGCACCTGGTGATATTCTTGCGATTGAAGGTCCGACTAAAGTTCAAGAGTATCTTGTAAATGAAGTACAGGAAGTATATCGTTTACAAGGTGTAAAAATCAACGATAAGCACTTTGAGGTAATTGTACGTCAGATGATGCGTAAAGTTGAAATTATTGAGCCGGGAGATACTCGTTTCCTCGAAGGACAAAGCGTTAGTAAAATTGAATTCATGGAAGAAAACGACTCCATTTTCGGTAAGAAAGTTGTTGTTGACGCCGGAGATTCAACCACACTTCGTCCTGGTCAAACCATTACCGCTCGTAAACTGCGTGATGAAAATTCAATGCTGAAGCGTAAGGATAAGAAACTGGTTGAAGCCCGCGATGCGATGCCATCCACTTCGGTTCCTGTTCTTCAGGGTATCACCAGAGCTTCGTTGCAAACAGATAGCTTTATCTCTGCAGCGTCGTTCCAGGAAACTACCAAAGTATTGAATGAGGCCGCTGTAAACGGTAAAGAAGACTTCTTGTTAGGCTTGAAAGAAAATGTAATTGTTGGTCACCTCATCCCTTGCGGAACAGGTACCCGTACTTTCCAACGAGCATTGGTTTATTCTCAGGACGATTATCAAAACAAAGTTCTGAAGGAAAAAATCAAAGAAGTAGAATTGGAAGATTAATACTTTTCAACTCCATAATAAAGCCCCGAATTAATCGGGGCTTTTTTTTCAAATATCAATTATGAAATTTTCCGAATTATCCATTAGTAAATTGTTGTTCAAAGGCGTTCAGGAATTGAATTTCCCTGAATGTACCTCCATTCAGGAGCAATCTTTTTCACCCGTTATGTCGGGTGCAAATGTTTTAGGCATTGCCCAAACCGGAACCGGAAAGACACTTGCCTATTTGCTACCCATGATGAATCTTTGGAAATTTTCGAAAGAAAAGCATCCTACTATGCTTGTTTTGGTTCCGACAAGGGAATTGGTCCAGCAAGTAGAAGAAGAAGCCAGAAAGCTCGCTAAATACACTTCTATGCGAATTGGTGGCGTGTTTGGCGGCGCTAATATTAACACACAACGTGCGATGGTGGAGGAGGGTCTGGATTTGCTGATTGCTACACCCGGACGATTAATTGATTTTATCGACTCAGGAAACGTACGGTTAAAGAATATAAAACGATTAGTCATTGACGAGATGGATCAATTGATGGGGACAGGTTTTCGTCCGCAATTAATCCGCATTCTCGACTCGCTACCGGAGAAACGTCAAACCTTACTTTTTTCTGCAACACATACCGACGAGGTTTCTGAATTTATCTCCCAGTATGTAGATCAGGTATTAAAAATTGAAGCAACTGCAGCGGGAAGTGTATCGGATAATATCCATCAGTTTGGGTACGAGGTTCCCAATTTTTATACGAAGCTTAATTTGCTAACACTCTTGCTGAACGA
>JAIBBF010000048.1 GCA_019694795.1 Flavobacteriales bacterium
CTTAGGAGCAGCTTTTTTCTTTGCAACAGCTTTCTTCTTAGGAGCAGCTTTTTTCTTTGCAGCAGCTTTCTTCTTAGGAGCAGCTTTCTTTGCAGTAGCTTTCTTCTTAGGAGCAGCTTTTTTCTTTGCAGCAGCTTTCTTCTTAGGAGCAGCTTTCTTTGCAGTAGCCTTCTTCTTAGGAGCGGCTTTCTTTGCAGCTGCTTTCTTCTTAGGAGCAGCTTTCTTTTTTGTTGCTTTTGCCATGATGTTTAATTTTTAAGGGTTTGATTTGTGATGTAAATTTAGAACAAGGATTTGCAATACCATATAATATGTGTTATTTTTTTCCACCATGTCTTGTGTAAAACTCTGATTCGATCAAATCTGACCTCTTCAATTCATTTTTCATCCATCGAATCATCACTTCATTTTTTTCATCTTCATTTAATCTCCAATCTATTTTTTCATTGCGCAAACGATGAATTAACTGATAAGAAATAATTGCAGCAGCAACCGAAATATTATAACTCTCCGTGAATCCGTACATGGGGATTTGCAAAAATCCATCCGCTTCTTTTTTTGCTGTTTCGCTTAATCCATCACCCTCGGTGCCCAACACGATTGCAATTTTTTGATCCAGCGGAAGGGTTTCCGGTGTATGTCCGTTATCGTTTGGAGTAGTTGCAATGATGCGATAACCTTCTTCACGCAGACGTTGATAACAGGTTTGTGTGTTGTTGGAATTCTTTCTGTGTTTTTGAACCCGAACCCATTTTGATGCGCCAACCACAACATCTTTATTCAATACATATTTGTTGTTCTGCTCGATGATGTGGAGATTCTGGATGCCCAAACATTCGCAGGTACGCATTACTGCACTTGCATTTTGTGGCTGATACACATCTTCAATCACCAGGGTGATGTAGGAGGTTCGATCCTTAAGAATTTCTTCGAAGCGTTGTAATCGTTCCTCGCGGACAAATTGCCGCAGAAAGTTCATGTAGGGTACAATTAGTTCCTTTTCCATGTGATGTAAATATAAGGGATTTCAACGACTTAACATAAGTGCATTTTTTTTGTGTTGCGATTGAACCTTTGATGAACGTTCGTGTACGGACTTAAAATTTGAAATCATGAAATCGCGGATCTTATTTTTATTTACGCTGTGTTTATTCGGATTTTCCGGTGCAGTAAAATCGCAAATGGCTATCACGTCCGAAAGTTGGGACCGAAGCAGGATGAGTCAGAATGGTTCTTTTCAGGATCTGTCTGTAAACAATGCTTATGAAGTATTGGCCATCGATGTTGATGCTAATATTAAGGATCAGATTGCAGATGTTACGGTGACCCAAACCATTTATAATCCGGGTAACCGTGCACTGGAAGTGGAAATATTTTTTCCCTTACCGAATTCCGGCGTAGTACAGAATTTTATGATGATGGTGAACGGAAAAGAAGTTCCCGGTCAATTAATGAAACAGGAAGAAGCCCGCGGCATATATGAAGATATCGTTCGCCGAAAAAGAGATCCGGCTTTAATGGAATATGTGGGATATGGATTGTTTAAGACATCCGTTTTCCCGATTCAGGTTGGCGAAGAACGTACCATAACAGTAAGGTACACGCAAGTTTGCGACAGAAATATGAATGCCGTGAACTTCGTTTATCCATTCGGCACACAAAAATTTTCAGCTAAAGCTTTACGTTCCGTAACATTAAATGCGCGACTCGAATCTACCGATGGCATCAAATCGATTTATAGTCCAACCGATGATATCGTTATTAAACGCACCGGCGAAAAAAATGCTTCCATTAAAATGGAGAAACATTATGTACTTCCAACTTCCGATTTTAAAATGGTGTTTACCATCGATAAGGGAGAAGTGGGTGCATCATTATTAAGTTATAAGGCTGCTGCAGATAAAGATGGCTATTTCATGTTGCTTGCCAGTCCATCGATTGAAGAATCGGTGAAGAAGTCGACCAAGAATGTAGTGTTTGTAATTGACAGAAGCGGATCGATGGCCGGACAAAAAATTTCGCAGGCAAGAGGAGCGCTCGAATTTGTAATGCGTAATTTAAATGATGGTGACCTATTTAATATTGTAGCCTACGACGACCGCATTGAGAATTTTAAACCTGAAATGCAACGCTATTCGAAATCTAGTTTCGAAGAAGCCTATACCTATATTAATGGTATAAGTGCCGGTGGAGGTACAAATATTAATTCAGCACTAACATCTGCGATGGGGATGTTGACCGATAATACCAATCCCAGTTACATTATATTTCTTACCGACGGATTACCAACTGCCGGTATAACGGATGAACTTTCCATTTCCGGAAATTGTGCATCTGCCAATAAAGTGAAAGCACGTTTATTTGCTTTCGGTGTAGGAAATGATGTAAACGCACGATTGCTCGATCGCTTGTCGACCACTAACGGAGGATTAAGCGAGTATGTTCGTCCCGGTGAAGACATTGAAGCCAGTGTGGCTAAATTGTACAGTAATATTAGTAGTCCCGTTTTAACTGATATATCCATTTCCTTCGATGGCATGAATGTCCGTTCTACCTATCCGGAAATTTTACCTGATTTATTCCGTGGCGGACAAATTGTTTGGGTGGGTAAATACACCAAACCCGGAAAAACGAATGTGACCATTAAAGGAAAAAATAATGGTGTAGAAAAAACATTTACGTTCCCGGTTGAGTTTGTTTCTCACAATGGTAACAAGAACAATGATTATGTAGAGAAAATCTGGGCATCGCGCAGGGTTGGACATTTAATTAATCAGATTGACCTGAATGGAAAAAATCCGGAACTGGTGGATGAACTGGTTCGCCTGAGTAAAGAATATGGAATCCTTACTCCATATACAGCATTCCTTGCCCGCGAGGATGTGAACTTAAATGAAGTGAGTCAGAATGTTCGCGAAACCGAGCAAAATCTTGATCAGTTGAATGTAGTGAGTGGTTCGCTTGGAAATTCGCAACGTTCCTATAAAAACAGTATGCAGAATAACGATAAAGTTGAAATGGCACCAATGGCAGAATCGAAAGATGCATATGTAGATGATGTGGCTCAGGTTAAAGCACAAACAGTGAAGAATGTGGGTAATAAAACCTTCTACAAGAAAAACAATGAGTGGGTTGATGGTACCTTAAAAACCGATGATCGTAAAAATGTAGTGAAGGTTCAAATGTACAGCAAGGAATATTTTGAGTTGGCTAAAGGACAAAGCGCAGAGTTTAATCAGTATTTATCCTTCGGAGAAAATGTTGTTTTCCACATGAATGGAACTACCTACGAAGTTTATAAATAAGTGCAAGTAAAGAGAGCAGGGAACCTCATTCTTCGGGATGAGGTTTTTTGTTTTAGGGTTTTATGGGAATGGTGAGTCCACATTTAAAATGTCCTTTCGGACAAGTCTTCATTCCGTGCAATCCGCAAGGCCGGCATTCTAAATTCTCTTGCGTTTGAGCAATAATGGAAACATCAGAAAGAGGTCCAAATCCAAATTCGGGCAATGTTGAACAAAAGAAAGCAGTAACCGGAGCATTCATGGCAGAAGCGAGATGCAGCGGTGCGGAATCATTAACATAATTCATCTGAGCATCCCGCATGAGCAAAGCAGATTCGGTAAGCGATAATTTTCCGCATAAATTTTCAGAGCGGGGATGTCCGGCCTGATGCAAAATTCGTTCGCACATTTCCTGGTCGCCCGGTGCACCCATAAGGTAAACGGTGGTGTCGGACTCAATTTTTCGAATGAGTTCAATCCATTTTTCCTCCGGTAATTGCTTGGTGAACCAAACTGAGCTGGGCGCCATGCAAACATACGTTCCGTTTTTGTAAGAACGCACATGCTCTTCTTGTTGCGAGGTGAAGTGTAGGGTTGGACGCAATTCTTTTTTTGCGCCATAATCAGCAATCAATTCGAGGTTGCGTTCCGTTTCATGTTTGCCGTTGCCGATTTCGTGTTTAATTTTTTTATGATAGCAAAATGAAAAAGGATTTTTATCGAAACCAATGCGCATGGGCGATTTGGAAAACCAGGTGAGCCAACCCGAAGCGGCAAATCGTTGCAGATTGATCACCATATCGTATTTGTTTTTCCGAATGATTTTGGCAAGACGGAAGAGT
Source organism: Flavobacteriales bacterium (assembly GCA_019694795.1). Taxonomy (NCBI): domain Bacteria; kingdom Pseudomonadati; phylum Bacteroidota; class Flavobacteriia; order Flavobacteriales; species Flavobacteriales bacterium. The sequence continues at coordinate 4,127 of JAIBBF010000048.1, forward strand.
TGACGATACTTCCCGTTTTTTTTATCCCAAACCATCACCTGGTGAAGTGATGAATCCGGTTTTAATAAGGATTCATTTCCTTTTCGTACCAAAACATCCAGTTCGGCATCCGGAAATAATCGCTTGATTTCTTCAATCACCGGAGTGGCCAGAATCACATCGCCAATGAAGGCGGTTTGTATGATGAGAATTTTTTTCAAATGAATTTATACGGCAACATTGTATTCGCGCAATGCATCGTTGAGCGAAGTTTTTAAATCGGTAGAGGCTTTACGTTGACCAATTATTAATGCACAGGGAACCTGGTATTCGCCGGCAGGAAATTTTTTGGTGTAGGATCCGGGAATAACCACCGAACGTGATGGAACTCTTCCAATGTATTCTACCGGATGTGTTCCGGTAACATCAATAATTTTCGTGGATTTGGTGAGTACCACATTGGCACCCAACACCGCTTCTTTTTCTACACGAACACCTTCAACAACAATGCAACGGGATCCGATAAAACATCCATCTTCCACTACTACTGGAGCAGCTTGTAATGGTTCAAGTACTCCACCAATTCCAACACCACCACTCAGATGAACATCTTTACCAATTTGCGCACAAGAACCAACCGTTGCCCAGGTATCTACCATTGTACCGGAATCTACATAAGCACCAATGTTTACATAAGATGGCATGAGAATAACTCCCGGTGCAATAAAGGCTCCGTAACGCGCCACTGCATGCGGAACTACGCGCACACCAAGTTCTTTATAATTGCGCTTGAGTAACATTTTATCGTGGAATTCGAATGGTCCAACTTCAATAACTTCCATTTGCCGGATTGGAAAATACATCACCACGGCTTTCTTCACCCATTCATTCACTTGCCATCCACCATCAATAGGTTCAGCTACGCGGAGTCGACCTTTATCAATTTCTTCTATCACTTGATTAATGGCATCCTGGGTCGATTTTTCTTTTAAAAGTTCTCTGTTTTCCCAGGCTTGTTCAATGATTTGGCGCATAGTATTTTTTTTGCAAAACTAAGGAATGAATCGATAGCAGAAAGGCACTTAACGATTCTGCATCGATTTGTGAATTATCAATGATTCGCCTCAATGGCTTTTCTAACGCTTCCGTATTTTTTCAGCAATTCGTTGGCTTTTTCATAATCGCAATTCAATGCTTCCATAACCATACGGGTTCCGCGGTCAATTAATTTATCGTTGCTGAGTTGCATATCCACCATCCGGTTGCCTTTTACTCTTCCGAGTTTTATCATCACCGAAGTAGAAATCATATTAAGAATTAATTTTTGAGCTGTCCCCGATTTCATGCGAGTACTTCCGGTAACGAATTCAGGACCCACTTCCGCAACAATGGGAAATTTGGATACCTGTTCAAGTGGACTTCCCGGATTACACGTGATGCAAGCAGTTACAATTCCCATTTCATTACACTTTTCCAATGCCGCAATTACATAAGGAGTGCTTCCCGATGCAGCTATACCAATAACAACATCTTCTTTTCCGATTTCATGTTCCTGTAAATCTTTCCAGCCTTGTTCTTTACTGTCTTCGGCAAATTCCACCGCTTTGCGAATGGCTGCATCACCACCGGCAATAAGTCCTATTACCAATCCGTGCGGAACTCCAAATGTGGGGGGACATTCAGAAGCGTCAACAATTCCTAATCGTCCGCTCGTTCCCGCACCCATATAGAATAATCGTCCGCCGTTTTTCATTTTCTCTACTATTACATCCACCAATGGTGCAATCATTGGAATTGCTTTTTGCGTGGCGATGGCTACTTTTTGATCTTCCTGATTAATTCCGTTGAGAAGTTCAAGCGAAGATTTTTTTTCGAGATCACTATGCAGCGATTCACTCTCGGTGATGCGTTTAAACATGGAATGCAGTTTGAACAAATATACAATGGATCAATAAAGAAAAAGCTCCCGGATGGAAGCTTTATTTTTTGGTGAAGTATTCAATCTGATTATAATCCTTATCGAATTTGATGGTGTATTTTCCGGCAGGAAGATCGGAGACATCAATTTCTTTTCCGTTTCCTTTTTTTACAATTTTTCCTTTTTGATCGAAAATCTCATAATTCTTCTGAATGCGTAATCTCAACATTTTATCGGTTGTGGGGTTAAGCACAATATTGGTGTTTTCAATTTGAGTTAACACACGATCGATAAATTGAGCATAAATGCTTTCCGGCGGGGGATCTGCCTTGGCGATGAGCCCGGAAAAAAGTATAGCGAAAAGTAGGAATGTCTTTTTCATTGGATAATTCTGATGCTGAAAACAACAATTTTCGTGCCTAAAAAAAAGGACCCCGTTTTTTCGGAGTCCTTGATCGTCAGTAGATTTCTGGGAAGGAGTCGGGATCTACCTCGTTCATCATTCCATAGGCAGTTTCAAAAATGTCTTCTACACTTGGTTTGGAGAAGTAATCGCCGTCGGAACCGTAGGCCGGACGATGCTCTTTGGCTGCCAGGGTAAGGGGCTCTGAATCGAGATGGAAAAATCCTTTTTGTTCCACTAAAATTTTATCGAGCATAAATGCTGATGCTCCACCGGGAACATCTTCATCTACGATAAGTAAGCGGTTGGTTTTTTTCAGGCTTTCGGCAATCACATGGTGAATATCGAAAGGCAATAATGTTTGCACATCGATCAATTCAGCCGAAATACCTGCTTCTTCGAGGAGTTGCGCTGCTTCAACACACAAGTTAAATGTGGATCCGTATGAAACAATGGTAAGGTCCGTTCCTTCTTTTACCACTTCAGGTACACCTAATGGAATTTTAAATTCGCCAATGTTGGATGGCATTTTTTCTTTCTTGCGGTAGCCATTTAATGGTTCAACAATTAATGCTGCATCGTCTGAAGCGAGAAGTGTATTGTAAAATCCTGCTGCTTGCACCATGTTTCTTGGAACACAAACATACATTCCCCGCAATGCATGAATGATTGTTCCCATTGGAGAACCGGAATGCCAGATGCCTTCTAAACGGTGACCGCGGGTCCGTACAATGAGCGGTGCTTTTTGTCCGCCTTTTGTTCTGTAGCGAACCGTTGCCAGATCGTCGCTCATGATTTGCAATGCGTATAACAAATAATCGAGGTACTGAATTTCGGCAATGGGACGAAGACCGCGCATCGACAATCCAATTCCTTGTCCTAGTATAGTTGCTTCACGAATTCCTGTATCTGATACACGTAATTCTGAGTACTTCGCCTGCATTCCTTCCAGACCCTGGTTTACATCTCCAATAAATCCGGCATCTTCTCCAAAGATTAGAACCAATGGATTTTCAGCCAGAATTTTGTCGAAGTTTTCGCGAAGCACCAATCGTCCGTCTACCATTTCTGCATTACCATCGTATTGAGCGGGAACAGGTGAAACACGTAATGCACTTTCTGCCGTTTCGCTGTATAAATGTGAACTGTAACGTTCGTAATTATCGTTAATGGATTTTTTAATCCATGTGGCTAAATTTTGTTTGGCCGAGGAATTCTCATGTGCTGCATAGCGTAAAGCTCTGCGGGCGGTAGATAAAATATCTCTGCGGATGGGTTCAATGGCAGATGATAATTCATTGCGCAATTTGGAGATGAAGGCAGCATTAGACGATTGTGCGGCTAATTGATCCAATAAGGAAACAACTTCATTTAATTCATTTTTAATTGGAGCAAGGAATTCTTCCCAGGCTTTTTTCTGTTGGTCGCGTACGGTTTTTTTCGCTTCTTTTTGAATTTCGTCCAATTCAGCTTCCGTTGCAATTGCTTTACCGGAATTGGCAGAATACGCTAAAATCCATTCACGGAATTTATTGATGCAATCGAAATCGCGTGTCCAGTCGAGAATCTCTTTGGTCTTGTATCGCTCATGCGATCCGGAAGTGGAGTGGCCTTGCGGCTGAGTTACTTCTTCTACATGCACCAATACAGGAACATGTTCGGTGCGACAAACCATTGCTGCTTTAGCGTAGGTATCACAAAGTGAAACATAGTCCCAACCTTTGGTAACGAAAATTTCATAGCCTTTTTGACCTTCTTTTCGCTGAAATCCTTTTAATGCTTCAGATATCGATTCTTTAGTGGTTTGGTATTTTTTTGGAACAGAAATTCCATATCCATCATCCCACACACTCATCAACATGGGAACTTGTAATACACCGGCGGCATTCATCGTTTCCCAGAATAATCCTTCGGATGTACTCGCATCACCAATGGTGCCTATGGCAATTTCATTTCCTTTATTACTGAATTGGGTGTAGGCATGCAATTGTTCGTTGTTGCGAAATAATTTGGATGCCTGGGCCAAACCTAACAAACGCGGCATTTGTCCGGCAGTAGGTGAAATATCTGCAGAGGAATTTTTCTTTTCAGTCAGATTTTTCCAGGTGCCGTCTTCATTGAGCGAACGGGTAGAGTAGTGACCACCCATTTGTCGTCCGCCCGATGCAGGTTCGTGCTGAATATCGGTGTGTGCGTATAATGCAGCGAAATATTGTTGAACGGTTAATTCGCCAATGGCCATCATAAAGGTTTGATCGCGGTAATAACCCGAACGGAAATCGCCATTGCGGAATTGTTTTGCCAATGCAATCTGAGCTAATTCTTTTCCGTCGCCGAAAATTCCGAATTTGGCTTTACCGGTTAATACTTCCTTTCTTCCTAACAGGGAAGCCTCACGGCTGATATTGGCAAGACGATAATCTTCTAAAACCTGATTACGGAATTGTTCAAATGTCAACTCTTCTTTTACGTTCTCTTTTTCTTTCAACATGATCGGTATGATTGAACTTGGTTCAGTGGATAAAGATAAGTAAAAATAGGCCTTGAACGATATCGATAATTAACAGGTGTTTACAATGAATTTTTTTGTAAATTGAAGCACCAAAAACCGTTGAATATGAAGAATTTTTTACTTGTCGCAGGGCTTTGCATTACGCCCTTTTTCTTTATGCACAGACTACTTACACCGTTACTAATTCAGGATTTACCTTTACTCCCGACACTGTGAATGCTGTTGTGGGTGATGCGGTTAATTTTACATTGGGAAATCAGCACAATGTAGTAGAGGTTAGTCAGGCCACCTGGTCTTCAAATGGAAACACTTCCAATGGTGGATTTTCATTGGGATTTGGAGGGGGAACCGTTAACCTCACTTCTGCAGGTACCTTTTATTATGTTTGTCAGCCACATGCTTCCATGGGGATGAAAGGTGTAATTATTGTTACTGCTGCTAATGGTGTAGAGGAAACTAAATCGGATATTTCTGTATCCATTTATCCAACGGCTGCCATTGATTTTGTTCAGGTAAATCTGAATGATAATTCCGGTAATTTTAAAGTGGAAATTTTAGATTTAAGTGGTAAAATTATCCGAAACAGCTCAATGGCGGGTGGATTAAATCACCGTATGGATGTTTCTGCTTTTTCGCCGGGAATTTATTTTGTGCGCATCAGTGATGGCGACCGAATCCGGACCTTGAAATTTGTAAAACAATAAACATGAAAAAGGGACTCGAAAGAGTCCCTTTTTATTTATGGCTGTCCCGCCAATTCCAATCCTCCTGCTTTCATCATCCACAGTTTTCCTACCATTTTTTCATCTTCCAAATCGTAGATGTTTTGAATGTCGTAATTGATCCGGTCGCTACTTGGGTCGAGGTAGACATATTTACCAATGGGGACTTCAATTTTAACACGAATCGATTGAGCACGGATTAAATCTGAAGAAGGAACACTAAACCATGGATCAAACATTACTTTATTGTCGATTACGGTATAGTGATATTGAATATGATTAGCGCGTTCGATGGCTTTTGTTTGACTCGAACCTCTGGCTTCACGAATAATTCTCACGTGGAAATTGGTGTCGATGGAACGTTCGATATCCAGCATAGGAAATCCGTATACAATTTGTTTTTCCGTGAATTTGGTCAACTCGAAAAAGGCTTCATGATGACCTTTAAAATGATCAGAGAAAAATTCGTCGTGGTTGGATTGAATAATCAGGGTATCGGAATGCTGCGCCACTATACTGTTTTCTTCCTGGTGATTTTCACTGGAGAAATCCATTCCTGTTTGTACACCAATAATACCCAATGTTGCGATGGCGGCAGTGGTAAAGACACCCATAATTGCACCTACCACTTTGAATTTCATTTTGGTTTTGAACAGCAAACGCACTCCGGCGAGGATAATTCCTACAATGGGCATCAGGCAAAAGGCAATAATGGAGATAAACACCAAATTAGAACGCAGGTCGGATCCGAAAAATGAAACACCGAATTGATTAAAATCGATATTGGAAATGCCTTCGTCGCTAATGGAAAAAATAAAAGCAGAAGAGATGGTGGCCCGGATTAACCAAACCATGAATATTACACCGAGGATCAATAAAAATACACCCAAGGCTCTTCCGAAAATATGGTAGAAATTCATGGCAAGTTCACCCACGGCATCACCGAATTTTGCGGTGGACTCCCTCATTTTTTTCTGGTTTTCGGGAGTGCTTAGATTTTCGACGTCCTTCTTAAATTCATTAAATCGTTGTTTAATGGTCTCAACATCTACTTTTTCTCCACGCATTCTGAGTTTTTCGCTGGTAGTTTTCGCTTGAGGAATAATGATCCATAATATGATGTAGAGTAATAATCCGGTTCCAAATCCCAGGAACAACACCACAAAAAGAATTCGCAGAAATAAAGGATCCCATCCAAAATATTGCGATACACCGGAACAAACCCCACCCAGCATTTTATCATCCGGATCGCGGTAAAATTGTTTATCGGCTTTGGCGGAATAATTTTCCTGTTTCTTTTCCTGTGATTCGTTTTTTGAATCTTCTCCTGCATATACTTCAGGTTCTCCCATAATGGAAATGATTTCACGGATATTATTTGCGTCGATCACTTCTTTGTGCTCGCGTTGCAATATTTCCTTCATCAATTCTGCAATACGATGCTCTACATCCTGCATAATTTCATCAATGCTCTCATCAGCACCAATCGATTTTCGGATCGCTTTCAGGTATTGCGAAAGTGTTTCGTAGGCTCCTTCTTCGATATTAAATACGAAACCTCCTACATTGGCAGAAATAGTCTTATTCATGGCTGGATCAATTCAATTTTTTTACACTAACAGATTTTACAGTTCTTACGAGGTCGTCCCAGGCTTCCAGTAATCCCTCCAGAAATTTTTCACCCTCGGGGGTGAGCTTATAATATTTACGCGGTGGACCCGAAGTCGATTCTTCCCACCGGTAGGTAAGTAGTCCCGCATTTTTAAGCCGGGTGAGCAAAGGATATAAAGTACCCTCCACAAGAATGATTCTTGAAGCTTTCATTTCCTCGATGATATCGCCCGGATAGGCTTCCTGGCGTTTTAAAATCGATAGGATACATAGCTCCAAAACCCCTTTTTTCATTTGTGCTTTCGCATTATCGATGTCCATATACAGGCTTTGTCTGGTATTTAACGATACAAAGATATACATTAAAACAGGTATTATGCAATACATAGTACCAAAAATTTCTGATTTTTTTAAAAATGTAGAATCGGCGGGCTTTGGCGGGCTATTTTTATTAACTTGACGCTATCAAAATTGCGCTATGAAAAGATTTTCTACCCTCCTTTTATTCCTTGTTTTTCAGCTTCATGCCTTTTCTCAACAGAATTTACCTGCGGGATTAACCCCTGCCGAGGAACAAATTATGTTGAGTGGATCGTATCGTTTCGGGAATTCCGGACGTGGAGTGAGTACTGCTCCTCCTTTTCCGGTTCGTACCATGGCCCAATGGGAGGAACAGCAAACGCTGGTGATTACCTGGACTAGTTATACATCGATTTTAGCACAAATCGCAGATGCTGCTCAGGAAGAAGTTCAGGTGTTGATTCATTGTACCGATTCAAATGCCGTGAAAAGCTATCTTACCGGACAAGGTGTTCCTTTAACTAACATCAATTATCTGGAAGTACCTTTTAATTCCATCTGGATTCGCGACTATGGAGCGCATACTGTATATAAGAATGATGTAGATAGCGTTTTACTGGTTGAGTGGATTTATAACCGTCCACGCCCTAGTGATGATGTAATGCCGGATGCTTATGCTGCCTATAAAGGAATCGGTTTGTATTCTACTACTCAGGCACCAAACGATTTGGTGAATACGGGTGGGAATTGGATGGTAGATGGATTCGGAACTGCGCTTGCATCGAAATTAATCCTCGATGAAAACGATGCCGGAAATCCCTATTCGGTAACCGTAAAATCAGAAGCGGATGTTGATACCATTATGAAACATTTTATGGGGATTGACCGCTATATTAAAATGGAAACATTGCCTTACGATGATATTCACCACATCGATATGCACATGAAATTTTTGGATGAAGAAACAATCCTCGTCGGAAAATTTCCTGATGGAGTGAGTGATGGTCCACAAATAGAAGCCAACATTTTATATGTCACTTCCACGTTTAATTCTGTATTTGGAACTCCTTATAAAATTGTACGCATTCCTATGGTTCCTTCCACCGGCGGAGGATATCCAGGTGCTCCATTTGGAGGTGCTTATTACAGAACCTACGCGAATTTTGTATTTGTAAATAAAACTGTGATTGTTCCCACTTACAGAACAGAATATGATACAACGGCTATTCGCATTTTAACGGAGTCGCTTCCCGGTTATAATATTGTCACCATCGATGCCGATAATACCAATGCCAATTTGATCAGTGCCGGAGGTGTTATCCATTGTATCACCAATAACATTGGTGTGGCCGATCCGATGTTGATTTCGCATCAGAATCTGCCGGATACCTATGATGAAGTGAACCCCTATTTAGTGGATGCACTCATTCGACACAAAAGTGGAATTAGTTCTGCAACGATGTATTGGTCTACCACTCCGGGAACAGGATACACGGCGGTTGCCATGAGTTCTATTGGTAATGATCATTGGACCGCTTCGATTCCTGCACACCCTGCAGGGACCACCTTGTATTATTATGTGGAAGGAAATTCAGTGAGCGGAAAAACGCAGGTTCGACCTATCGTTGCTCCTCAGGGATATTTCCATTTCAAGGTGTTGGATATTGCTTCTTCGGTTGAAGAAAATTCAAATGTGGAACTGATGGATGTATTCCCGAATCCGGCATCGGCCATCACTTGTATTCCGGTACAGGCTTCTGCTCCATTTAGCGGTGCGGTAAAAATGTATGATATGTTGGGGAATCTGGTAGAAACGATTCACACCGGTAGTTTTCCGGCTGGGGAATCGCGCTATTTTATTCATGCCGACCAATACGCCGCTGGTTCTTATCTGATTGTTGTCGAGAAACAAACGGGTGAACGCAGTGTGAAAAAACTGATGATCCGATAAAAAGTTAATATTCGATTGAACGGTCCTTTCCCTGGCGGGTACAGCATAAAAAATCTGCCAATGAAAGGACTGTTTCTTTTTACCCTCTTTCTGCCATTCAGCCTGTTTGCACAGCAAAGAAGTAATGTATCCATCCAACAGGGAAACGTATTGAATAATCGATCATCAACTTCCAATCAATCGGTAGTTCAGGTGAATTATTTCAATGTTCAGAGCAATAATTTTAATCAATCTTCTAATGTCAGACTGAATACTAACCTGAATGCGGGTCTGCAGGTTCGTACAAATACCAATCCCCAGCAAAGGGCAAATTCAGTTAACCCTGTTTCGGGAAACACTGCTCCACGCCAGACTACTCCGCCTTACCAACAACAACAATTTCAGAGTAATCCTGCACGGCAAAATGAAGTGCAATCGGTACAGCTTGTCATTATAGATAATATTCAGGATAACAATGTGAATATTGAAATCGGTAATCAGCTCAATGCCGAGCCGCAAATTCTGATTGAAAACATCGATAACATTCCGGAACAGGAAGTGCAAAACGAAATTTTAGTTGAAGAAACTCAGCAGAAGAACGTTGAGATTTCACTGGAGACCAAATCCAACAATAAAGAAAAATCGTCAGTTCAACCAGAAGTCTTTTCAACAGATTTCGGTTCGGCAGATCTGGATTTGAATTTGTCATTCAATAAAAAAGAGAAAAAAGCAAAACCAACTTCTGTAAAACGGAAAAAAGTTGCGCATTACAGTCAGAGTGCCGGTCGCGTAAAAGCGAAATCGAAAAAGAAAAAAAAGACGAAAAGTAATTGCAAAACAAAAGGCGGAATGTTGCCTTGTGTACAGTTGTAATTATGGCAGTTTAAAATCCATCGCTACCAATTCTGCAATCAGGTAACGTTTGCCTTTGTATTCGGCTGTTACAAATGCATCACTGATTCCTGCGCCAATCACTTTATCGCAAAAAGCTCTGGCTTCGCGGAATGTTTGTTGTGTGCCAATAGTGAAACGAGTGATGTTATCGTCGAGTTTTTGTTTTTCTACCTGACCCAGTTTTAATACTTGCGTATAACTAAAATTTTGAGGAAGATTATATGCACCGATTTGCACATGGTAGGTCAAACCCGGAATGTTGAGGTCGCCATATTTCTCCATAATCTCCGCACGGGTGAGCGAACTTCCACTTGTATTTTCCTTGTTGTTTTTGCGAAGCGTGGTATCGCGTGTGGCTAATAAGGATAACGAATCGTTGGCTTGTTTTAGTTTTTGTAAATAGGCTTCGGAATAAAACTGGACATCAATAGTCGTTTCGAAAAATTCGTTGACTTCTACCGTACTCAGGTTTCTGGTTTGCGGTGCGTATCCATCCAGAAAATAATTCAGCACAATTTCTCTGTTTTTCGGTAGGTTAATCAGGTATTTTCCACTCACCGAATTGGTGTTGTAAATTCCTTGCGTTAAACCCGATTTCTGATAGGTGATTTTAATCTGCGAATACACAGGTTGATCATCAAGTGTAACTGTTCCTTTAACACGAACCATCTGGATTTTCTTTCCAATAATCCCCGGTTCCACTTTATAAATATCCTGTAATCCGAATCCGCCTGCTTTACCGGAGGAATAATATCCAGCAGTACCATCGCCGGTTATTACATAATAAATATCATCACCCGGTGTGTTGATGGGGTAGCCAATGTTAAAGGGTTCCGACCAAGTCGAATCTTGCACCAGATCCGTTCTGAAAATATCGTAACCACCCATGGAATTATGTCCCTTCGAAGAAAACAACATGAATTCGCCACTGGGGTGAATAAAGGGTGCGTCTTCATCGTATTTGGTGTTTACGAATGGACCCAGATTTTTGATATTACCCCAAGACCCATCTTCGAGTAATTCGGCCGTATATAAATCTTTGCCACCAAATCCACCCGGACGTTCACTTGAAAAATAGGCAATGCGACCATCCGCAGAAATGGAAATACTTCCTTCCCACCAGGGTGAATTTATTTTACCATATAATTTTTCGGGAGTTCCCCATTGATTTCCGTCGAGCTCACTCATGTACAAAGTACCTTCATCGCCGGGAACTGATCTGAAAATGTAAAATTTTTGTGCATCGTCCGATAAAAATACTGCAGCATCATTTGCCTTGGTGTTCACAGGGCCTTCCACCGGTTTTGGTTCTGTCCAGGTTCCATCCGGATTCTTCGTACTGATAAAAATATCTTCATTATAACTGCCTTCGGGAGGATCATTTCTGCTAACGGGTTTTTGCAGTCCACCGAGTGATTTGGGTCCGCGGTACGTAAACAACATCATATCGCCGGTAGAATTAATCAGTGGTACATATTCGGAGGAGGGACTGTTGATGGGACTGCCAATATTTACAATGTCCACCGCCACCGGATTTAGCATTAAGTTAATTCCGTTTTTACAGTTCATGATGTATTCTTCTGCCAAGGCTCTGTTTTCGAAATTCGACCATTTGTTGGCAATGTATTTTTCAAATTGCGGAATGGCTTCTTCGAATTTGTAATTGAGCATTAAAGCACGGGCATAGTAGTACTGACTATGATCGCGCTGGTAATTGGTAATGTTTACTTTTTGCAAGTATTGAAGCGAACGTTCCACACCATCGGGTTGGTAGAGTTCACAAATAGAAGATCGATAGAGTAAGATTTGTTCTTCGGGGAAATCTTTCATTAATCGATTATATCGCTGAAGAGCGGCGGTATAATTTTTTTCCTGAAAAAAGAAATCGGCCGAATCCATCACTGCCTGATCCATGGGGTCTTTCAGAAATTTTTTCTTTTTATCGTCCTGTGCAAAAGCTGCAGATTGGAAAAAGCTAAAAAGGATAAGCAAAAAGAGTAGGCGTGTTTGCACTGCAGCAGTTATTTAGAAATGCCAAAATAGAAAAAAAGCATCACGCTTAATAATTCAAGTTGTAAACAGTCGTGTCAAAAGGCACTACCAGGGCCGAATCGGAATACATCAGGTTGTTCCCGCCTTTGAATACGATCCAGTTGAATTTAATTTTAGAACCGGCTTTACGCTGACAAATCACTGTGGTATCTACGCTTGTCCCCTGAAATGTATATGCAGCATTGGAACAACAACCGGTGCATCCATAAGCTTCGGAGGTGTTTTGATAGATGCATTGATCCTGGATGGTTTGCGGACTTGCATTCTTAATGTGAACCGAAAACCAGCCAATGGCTCCAACCGTAAAATCCCGGGTATTGGTGGTAGAAGCAGAAACATTATCTGCCGACTCCGTTGTTTCAACAGAAAAATGATAGGGCGAACTTAATTCGTATCGAAATTCAGATGCCTTAGGTTTGGTAAAACTTACCTGGTAGTGTCCGTTGGCGTCGGTTGTGGTTGTAGCGATGGTCTTGTAGGCCGTAGAAATAGTTCCGCTACCAACTTCCTGATATTTTATTTTTACGGTTACCCCTTGTGCAGCATCAAATGTTCCTTCATTGCGGATGGTACCTTCAATTACAATGGTAAGTTCTTTATTTTTCTTACAGGAAAAGGGCAATAAAATAGCTGCGGTTGCAATCACCACGAATATCAATTTCTTCATTTTGCAGGCGCTTTTAATAGTGTTACAAATCCTCTTTTTTCAAAATGTTCGCCGGATCCGTCGGTAAATTCAATGTGCCAGACATAAACGCCTTCGCGGCAGAGTTCGTTTTTATATTTTCCATCCCAACCTTGGTTGACTTCATTACTCTGGAAAACCACTTCGCCCCAGCGATCGAAAATGCGTAATTGATATTGGTTAAAGTCGACATAACTCAATACCGGTTTAAAAATTTCATTGATGCCGCCTATCATAAATGCATTCGGAACCCAAACAATCGGATCGATGGTGGTGCAGGCAATGTTGGAGTGACTCAACTCAGCAATTCCAAAACTATTCAGCGATTCTACAGCTTCTACATAATAACAGAATTCTCCGGTAGAACTAAGGAAACTATTTACATCATCCTCATAATACAATTGCGTTGGAGGTACCGTGGCAATCGGGGCAGGATCGAAAATGCCATTAATGCTTCTGTAGATACGGTATTCCACAATGGTACCATCCCAATCTTCGTATGCATTCCATTGCAGGGTATTAATGGCGAGTAAATCATTTCCATCTACGCTCAGGAAAATAGTTCTGCCATTATTCGATGCACCTGCATCATCTCCGCAGCTGTCAACCACAATGGCGCGGTAATAATAACTACCCGAATTCGGATCAGCATCCGGATCAAAATAGGAGGTGGGGTTACTTACCGGACTAACGGTTCCCACTTCTACAAATGGATTACTTAAATCATCCGTCCGTTCAATGCGGTAATGTTGAATGGTAGCTGCAAGATCTGCAAAACATCGAATCTCAATGCTGTTATTTTCTACAGTGGCCGTTTGTAGGTAATTCCACATCGGTAATGCGGGTTGAGCGATAAAGCGACAACTTTTGTTCGACATCGACTTCACTCCTGTGATGTTTTCTTCTGCGATGATTAAATAACAATACACCGAACCCCGGTTTACATTTGTATGCGTGAATGTGGAAGAGGTGGTCGTTCCAACCAGTGTATAAGCTGAACCATTTTCAGAGGCAAAAACAGAATAATTTAAAACACCATTCGGCCAATTCACGTAGGGTGTCCAGCTTAAAGCAACACTTCGTTCACAAATGTTGAGTGAGTTGGTAAGGAAAATACTGCTGTGGAAGGTCCCCATTGCAGACGTATTCGACGTAGGTGGTACACCCGAAAAACAGCTATCGAAAGCAGCAATTCCGTACGATTCCGATGTGAGTCCCGCCTGCGATAATAAATATTCGAACGAGGTATTATTGATTCCTAAAACCGTATCAATTATTACCCAGTTTCCTCCCTGATTTTGTAAAATGATATAGCCCTGCGTATCGCCTGCTGCGTTAACATTCCAGTTGATTTGTGCTAATCCGGTAAGTGAATCAACCGTAACATTGGTAATAACCGGAATATAGGGCGCGAGAATATCTTCGAAATATTTTCCGTTGATGCTCGAATTGGAAATACATCCAATCTGATCTCCGATTTCAATTTTATAATTGATGGAATCGCTACATACCGTGATGGTATCGTAATACACATTGGTACCGTATGGAAGCGAATCGATAAGGGTCCATGTCCCTGCCGGGAATTCGCGGTAAATCTGATAATAGCCGGTTGATGTAACGAGGTTTGGAGTCAATAACGGATTCCATGTTAACTGCGCAGTTCCGTTGGCGGGATTATTCACTTGCAAAAACATGGTGCTGATGGTATCAGATCCCATGGTGTGCATCGATCCGCAATCGGAATAGGAAACGACATGATAGGTTTGCATTCCGTTTTGCGCATCGGCACCTACATGTGTAAAGGTGGTGGTTCCAATGGATGCAATGGTGCCAATTAAAGTACCGCCATTGTAGACTTCGTATTTCACAAAGGTGTTGTAAGGATCACTCGGTGGCGCCCAGGTTAAGGTGACATCTCCATTCAATTCCACATCGGCGCAGCGCAATTCTGGTGCGGCTACAGGTGGTGGAGGCACCAGAGTGATGGAAACCGTTCCGGCTGTATATCCCGGTATACTGCAAAAATTGTCGGAGAATAAAAATTCAAACGTGTACAAGGCAGAAGAAGCTCCGGGTGGAATGTGATCGCAGGTGCTTTGCCAATCGAAAATCACACCGGTGCCTTGTGTTCCAACCAAGGGTAAGGCCGAATTTAAAACTGCGCAAGGAGCATTCAAACATCCATTGGCGGGATCGGTAAAGTTATTTCCGAATTGTAATCCCGTTGCAGTAAGAATATTCGATTGCGGACTACCATCCTGTAATAATTCCGGATCTACACTATTGAGCGAAAAATTGATGGCTTGTCCCGCAATAAACGTTGCATTCCATGAAGTACCACCTGCAAATGGCGGAACAACTACCGGAGCATTGTTGGGTTGACAAGTAAGAATCACCATCAAAAATTCGCGGTACACTTCAGAAATTAATTGTCCGTTCCGGTACGATTGTACTTTCGAAACAATGATAAATTTCCCGGTTGTAAATGAAGTGAAGGAAATATTTCCGGTAGAAGGATTAATTGTCGCTCCCGTATTACCGGCATTGAATGATGCGTCGGGTAAAGGATTGTTGACCGAATAACCCGGTACATAGGGAACACTAATGGGAGTGGCGGGCGGATTATAAACACCACCTGCTATTTGATCCAATGGATTTCCAAATGAAAAAACGAGACTGTCCACATCCGGGTCAAAAGCGTTTTGTTGAAATACAAAAGGAGAACCTGCGCATACGGTGTAAAGCGGACTCGAAGTAAACTGCGGAGATGAATCCGTGCAGGGATCCGAAGGATTACCACCAACGGCATACATCACTGCGCGTAACGTTAATCCGTAGGTAGCAGCATTGAGCAAATTGTCGCATGCCGGTCGCGAGAATGCATCCCAGGTAAACGTATATCCCTGTGCAGGTGGCACCCCGGTGATGGCAATAGCTTGTGATTGGAAAATATATTCTTCAACAGCATTTGGATTTCCCGCTGCACAATCGATCTCAGGAGACCCACCCGTCACTTGTGTGCAATTGGGAGAAATATCAGTTTGCGAAATAAATGTGAGCGGAATTTGCGAAATGGTAGGGTGATCCCAAACACGAAGGGATTGTCCCGCTGTGCTAATGGAAGGACCACTGCAATCTCTGAAAATCCGCAATTGAAACGTGTAAGTTCCATTCCCGTTGCACACCCAGGTGATATCGCCTCCCAGTAAGTGCGTGGCCTTCGAATTCGTTGGAACAAAACAAAGCATTATCAGGGCCAAGGCAACAAGGCTTTGACGGAGAATAGAGGAGATTGACGATAATGCGGTGTTCAAGACTGACAATTAAACGGAAAACTAGCGTTTTTGTTATGAAAAAGACGCAGAGAAACCGTTAAAGTTGCTGCCAATTATTTTTTACCTGCCAGTACTTCTGTAAGTGATTCTGGATCAAGGTACTTATTAGCCAATTCGAGAAGCTCTTCGGAATTAATACGATTGATTTTTTCCAAATGATGCTCATAATAGCCATAATCGAGTCCGTAAAAATAGATCCCCTTAAAGCGATCGGCCATGGCAAAGGGACCATCGCTATTGCGCAAAAAGGAACCCAGCATATAGTTTTTCACCATGTGAAGTTCTTCGGCTTCTATTTTTTCCTGGCGCAACAATTGGATCTCTTTATAGATCTCTTTCACGGCATCTCCCGCTACATC
>JAIBBF010000049.1 GCA_019694795.1 Flavobacteriales bacterium
TTTCCACCATTCAGCCAGAACTCCATCGTTTCGGGGAATTGTGCCCGTATTTACGTATTTGATGTGTATATTAGCAGTCCATGAAAAAGGCCCTGGATTTTTTGCTGGAGAAGGAATTGCGTAAAACACCGTGCAGGGTTTTTGTGTTGAATGAATTTTTGAAAAAGGGGAATAAAGGAATTTCAGAAATAGAATTGGAAACCCGCAGCAAAGGGAAATTCGACCGCGTTACCATTTACCGTACACTTAAAACATTTATCGAAAGTCATATTCTTCACAAAGTGATAGATGATGATAATGTAGTGAAATACGCCTTGTGTAAGGAATGTCAGGATCATCACCACAACCACGAGCATGTCCACTTTAAATGCACCTCCTGCAACACGACGAGCTGTCTCGATGATATCAGTATTGTTTCCGTGGATCTCCCCAAAGGATACAAGAAAAAAGAAGCTAACTTTTTAATAATAGGGATTTGTCCCGAATGCAATTAAACCATGATGAAACTTAAACAGGTTTTTCCAATTTTTGGGTTTGTACCCTTTTTGATTTTTATCCTTTCCTGTGGAGAAAAAGAAAAATCCATTCAGGAATATTTAGGGTATGAGTACGCCGAAAATAATCATTCCCTATTGTGGGAAATAAGCGGGAATGGATTAAAGACACCTTCGTATTTATACGGTACCATTCACATTCAACGCAAAGAAGTTTTTGCTTACGATAGCATCGTGCAGAAAATTTTCGATACCTGCTCGGCTTATGCCATGGAAATTAGCATGGATGAAGTGAATCCGATTAAAGCAGCGAAAATGATGATGCTCGAAAAACCACTCGATCAATTAATCAGTCCCGAAAAATATGCGCGTATCGACTCCTTTTTCAGAGCAGAAACAGGAATTGGAATCGGACTCCGAAAAACAACCAAGCCTTTTTTCTTAATGGCTCAGCTCATGCAGAAAGATATCGGAAGCGATATGGAAATGGCTTTGGATTTGTATTTTTTCAATATGGCCAAGGATCAGAAAAAGAAAACGATCGGTATTGAAAAATTCGAAGAACAAATGGCAGCGGTCGATCAACTAACGGTTGACGAACAAGTGGATTTAATTCTAAAAGGATTAGGCGATACCACATCCAGTATGGCTAAATTCGACGATCTGATTAAAGTTTACCTCGAAGGAGATTTAGATAAAATGATCGAATTATCTACCGATACCATGTATCCTCCAAAATTCAATCAGGCATTTTTGATCGACCGAAATGTGCACATGGCCGAACGCATTGGAAAACATTGCAAGGACCAAATGACCTTTTGTGCTATCGGTGCAGCGCATTTGGGTGGACCACAAGGTGTAATTGAATTAATGAAAAAAGATGGATTTACTTTAAAACCAATAAAAACAAGCTTCAGAAAACCATAAGCAATTTCACGTCATGAAAAAAATAAGCATCTTATCATTTTCCTTATTTCTGGCTTTAGGCTTACAGGCACAGGATAAAAACAAAGGGACATTTATTCAGGTTAAACCCGGATACTATCAGAATTCAATCTTAAAAGGAATTCAGGATTACGAAGAAAAAAAGGCAGAAGAGAAAAAACACCAGGTGTTTAAAGTTGATCTCAGCAATGCCACTCTTCCAACCGATCCGGAAAAGTACACCAGCATTTGGCATAACAGTCCAATTTCGCAAGGTAACACCGGTACCTGCTGGTGCTTTTCTACCACTTCCTATTATGAAACTGAAATCAAGCGTATTTCAGGTAAAGAAGTGAAACTTTCTGAAATGTACATTGTGTATTGGGAATATGTAGAACGTGCCCGTTATTTTGTACAAAACAGAGGAGCGATGTCCATCGGTGAAGGATCGCAAACGATGGCAGTTGCCAAGAACATGAAAAAATATGGAGCTGTTCCTTTGGATTTATACACGGGTATGAAACCCGGTCAAAAATTCCATACGCACGAACAAATGTATGCAGAAATTGAAGCCTACCTGAAAGGTGTAAAAGAACGCAATGCATGGAATGAAGAAGAAGTAGTATCTACCGTTCGCGCCATTCTCGATTTTCATATGGGTCCAATCCCCACCAAAGTAAAAGTAGACGGCAAAGAGCTTAGTCCGCAGGATTATTTAAAAAACAACCTCAAATTTAATCCGGATGATTATGTCGATTTCATGTCGCTCATGACTGCTCCTTATTGGGAAAAAGCATTATATGATGTGCCCGACAACTGGAATCGTTCAAAGGATTTTATTAATATCCCTTTAGATGATTTTATGGCTGTAATTAAATCGGCCATAAAAAATGGATATGGTATCAGCATCGGTGGCGACGTATCCGAAGCCGGATTTGAAAGCTGGAAACAAGTTGCTATTGTTCCAACATTCGACATTCCTTCTGAATATATCGATGAGAGCGCAAGAACATTCCGTTTTTTAAATGGAACCACCACCGACGATCATGCGATGCATTTAGTGGGTTATTATGAGTTCAATGGTAAAACCTGGTTTCTGATTAAAGATTCTGGTTCAGGTTCCAGAAACTGCGGAGAAGGTTGCAAATCGTTTGGATATTATTTCTTCCACGAAGATTATATCAAACTTAAGATGATGACTTTTACCATTCACAAAGATGCCGTTAAGGACATTCTGAAAAAGGTGAAATAAGAAATAAATAACAAATGAAAATCCCGGTCGAAAGCCGGGATTTTTTTATGCGGTTTCTAATTCTTTTTCTACTGCTTTTTCGAGATACATCGAAGAGATAATGGATAAAACACAATAGGCTAAAAAGAAGTACAAACCGGGTAAAGTATTTGCTTCGGTAGAAATGCCCGTGTTCATATTATAGAACGATAAGTATGCTAAAAAACACGCGGCTACAAATACATCAGCCATGCTCCATTTCCCGATTTTGCCAATCAGTTTCCGAAGGAATTTCTTTTTGCGGATGTCGGCGTGACTAAGCATTACCAGCGATAAAATCAATTTGATGACTGGCATGATAATGGAAAAACTCATAATTGCAATTGCAACTAATGCATTGCCGCTTTTAAACAGTATGCCAATCAGTTCAACAATGGATTTGTTTTGATAATAATAATACATATCGCCCTGAAAAGTTTTACTCATATCCAGCTTATACCCAAAAACGGGATCGGTCCATTTTAACGGAATAGTTAAATCGTGACTATATGCGCCAATCTCCAGCATCGGTAATGAAATTCCAACTATTAAACACATGGCAGAAACCACTACCAGCGAAATGGAATTAAACTGTGAAGCCACGGTATGATTTCGAAAAACCATCCATCCGACGATTAAAAATAAAAAGCAAAAAAGACCAAAAACCGTCGAATGCCAGTTGCTCAATTCCAGATATTCATTGGCATTGTCGAGATGTTCCTGCGCTAATTCTCTTCGGTCTTTTGCTTCCCATTCGCCCAGTGCCCATTCTTTTGCGTTGAGCAATCGCTGCTCAAAATTTAAAATTTCCACATAGCGAACCATTTCCTTTTTATAGGAAGCGCCTAATGAAATCATGTGAAAAGCAATAAATCCGCTGATCGCTATAAATAGAATCAGATTAAAAAAATACAATCCCGATTTGGGTTTAGTACTCATGGAATCATTATTTTCTTCACCTGGTGATGATCACCGGAGGTGACATGAACAAAATACAATCCGGAATGAAGTTGAATAGTTTCCTGATTTGAGGTCGTAGATTTTTGAAAAATCATTCTTCCGCTTAAATCAACAATTTCGATCGATTTCATTTTGGAATCGTTGTTCGTCATTGAAATGATTAGCGAAGTAGAGGAGAGGAGTTGTGCAGAGAAAAGCTGATGCTCCATATCTTCTGTACTTATTCCCACATTTAAACAGGATGCAAAAGGATGAAGACCTACAGTGTTATTTCCGGAGTTAGGTACACCTAAAGTATCGAGCGTTTGTGCGAAATAAATATCTGCAGGAGAACTTAAACCTGTAACATTCATATTGACCGGTGCAGCTACAAAATCATTTTCAAAGCGACTGATACGATTCGGACTCCAGGACGAAACATAAAATTGATTCTGACAATTCATGGCAATTCCATCACAATTTCCCAATGTGGTTGCAGTTAAAGTGGAAACCGTGGAATCACTTAATTGCACTGCCATAACCGGAGCATTGGCGCCCCAGTTTACAAATACCAAACGATTGTCGTCCTCATCAAAAATAATCCCATTCGGCGATTTGGCCAGTCCTGTTACATAAACATTAAACTGACCGCTGGAAATCGTGTAGCGATATATTTTTTTAGCAGAAAAATCGGTGATAAACAGATTACCATTATTGTCGTGCGTAATTCCGTTTAAAAATGTAGCTCCCAGATTTACGTTGTTTAATAAAACACCACCGGATAAACTGTATTCTTTTAAATTACTTCCATCGCAGGCGAAAACGGAGGTGCCAACAATTTCAAGTCCGTGCGGACCACTGCTAATTCCGCTTGCAAAAACACTTAAAGTACCATCCTGCGCTCTCTGTAAAATTTCGCCACTGCCATTATTCGAGATTAACCAACGTTGATTCACTTCATCATATTCCACACTTTCCGGACCATTTAAACTTTGAGCCTGAGAGTAATTTGCCTGAAGACCTAATAAGCAGGTCAATACAATTAATTTCTTTTTCATGCTTGAAATATACAAAATTGGGTAGTATTATTGAGACGAAAAGGTAGTAATACGGGTAAAGCTAAAATTGCCCTGATCTATTTTTGTAAATAATCATTTGAGTACAAAAACCAACATATCGCCCTCCATAATTGCATCCGAAAAGTTATCCTTTTGCGAGCTTTCATTGCGCGACGATGGTATTTTTTTAATCAATGTATTTCCGATGGTTAATTTAGGCCGTGAAGAAATGGTGCAAATGCAGGAAGCTAAAGTCCGAATTACTAATAATACCAAATACGTCAACCTCATTATCATGCAAAAATATTCCTCTGCCGACCACGAAGCAAGGGATTATGTAGGTACCGAAGAGGCCATGGCCCTGCGCATTGCAGATGCGTTTGTAATTACTTCCTTACCTCAGCGCATAGTAGGGAATTTCTACCTGAATTTTAATAAGCCAAAAGTGCCAACCCGATTTTTTACTTCGGAAGAAGAAGCAGAAAAATGGCTCAGGCAATTCATAAAATAAAAAAGGGAAACCCATGGCTTCCCTTTCTTTTTAAGAATGTGTATCGATTAGCTTAATTCAGCTACTTCAATCATTTTAAACGGAATATTGATAATGGCCTGATAGTCTTCTCCGGCTTCCAGCATATCTTCATCATCCTCTTCATAGTACCAGTTGATGGTCATATTTGTACCTGTAACGGTTTCCAATTTCTTGAACACATCCAAAATACATTTAGAAGAACTTGTATTGAAGTACTCCAACTTAATGTTTACGTTGGTTTCTCCTTTTGGAGCTTTTCCATACTCTTCAATCCAATCAATTAAAGGCTTGTAAAACTCAATGGAGTTTTCAGGAATAGAGCGTCCGCGGATTTCTAAAATGCCGCTGTCTTTTTCAAATTTCACCGTTGGTGTTTTCGGTGTGCCTTCTATAGTAATGTTTTCCATGTTTGGTAATTATATTCAGTTCGGGGTTACTTTAACGTTTAATGCAAAAAATGAATTGTCTTTATCAATTTCCTGAAAACTATATTCCAGTTTTTGTCCGGATTTACGGGCGATATCAATCATTCCTAATCCACCACCGCCTTTGGCCGACATAGTCCCGTTGTTCAATACCGACTTATAGTATTCTTTTAATTGTTCCTTGTCCATGGCATTAATGGCGTCCAACTTATCCCGTAAACCTTTCACATTTTCGGTCATGATAAAATTGCCCGTCATAATCATGTAATCTTCACCATTTTTTGCCATCATAAATATGGCAGATTTAGAATCGGCCAATCCTTCTACAAATGGAATTTCATCAATGTGATGGTAAAGGTTTTGCAAACATTCTACCAATACATTGAATACCTTTTTCTTGATCTTTGGGGAATCATCGGAATTATCCAACTTATTCTCCATAATCTGCAAAATAGAGGTCAATAACTCGGAAGTCACCGTGCCCTTAAAGGAGAGCATGATGTTGTTCCGCTCCATTTTATCATAAATGTCGTAGATGTCCAACATAAGGTTATAGGTAAACCAAATATACTGAGTATTTTACATTTCCAAAATCTTAAGGTAAAAAAATAAGATTTCTTCTTAACATAAACCCCGAAACCGTTGAAATCCTTTCGTTGAATTTTATTATCTTGGAATTATGGTCCGGATTTACCTCCTTTTACTGGTGACTTTGCTCACCTTTCATGGTTCAGCTCAGCAAAGGGGTGTCGACCATAAATTATCGGCCTATCTAAAGGATTGTCCCGATCAGAAGGAAATCCACCTCTTCGTAAAAGGGGATAAAGCCAGATTAGAATCTTTTTTCAAGGAAAACGAGGGCAGTATTAAATATGCTTCCGGTCCCTATTGGGCCATCCGGATTCCTGCTTCTTCCCTTCGAAAATTAATGCACACTACTATTTGCAGCAATTATCATTTCGATAATTATAAACCCGTTGTAATGAATGATACCATGCGGGTAAAAAACAATATCGATTCGGTTTATTTGGGATTTCAGCCACTTGGTACTCCTTATACCGGGAAGTCCGTTTTAACAGCGATTATAGATACGGGGATCGATTTTAATCATCCGGATTTTAAGGATTCTACCGGACAAACCCGCATTGTTGCTATTTGGGACCAGACCGCCGTATTTGATCCCCAACGAACACCCCCGCAGTATGGCTACGGACAAGTTTGGGATTCCAGCACCATCAATCAGGGAATTTGTACCCAGGTGGATAATTATGCACATGGATCAACCGTTGCAGGATGTACGGCAGGAAATGGACTGGCAACCGGACATCACCGTGGTGTTGCACCTGAAGCTACGATTATAGGAGTGAAAAGCGATTTGAATTCATCCAACTGGTTAGCCATTATGGCCGATGCGGTGGACTGGATTTTCCACATGGCCGATTCTTTAAATATGCCGGTAGTAATAAATGCCAGTCTTGGTGTGTATGAAGGTTCGCACGATGGAAAAGATCCTGCAGCTGTTTATATCGATTCATTGATACGAGCTAAACGCGGACGATTAATGGTTTGTGCTGCCGGTAATTCTGGAAATTCGGCTTTATATGGCAATTACCATTTGCATTCAGAAGTCACCTCCGGTGATACGGCATTTACATGGTTTCAATATAATCCTTCCACTTATTTAGGTTATGGAGCAGTATTTTTTGAGGCCTGGTCAGATACTTCATCGCTTAATCACATGATGTTTTCGGTGGGTGCAGATGCTACCAGTCCACAGTTTTCATTCCGGGGAAATACGCCATTTCGTAGTGTGGATCAAATTCCTTTAACAGGACTTACCGATACCTTAAGAAATGGAGCAAATACATTGGCAATTGTCGATTATTACAAAGAGGAAATGAATGGTGTTTATCTCTTGCAGGTTCACCTGAAACAACCCGATTCCAGTCAATATAATTTTCGCTTTATCACCACCGGTGATGGTAGTTACGATGTATGGTCGGCAACCTGGTTAGGAACCAGTGCAATATTGAATACAGGAATTCCATCCAACACGCAATTGCCCGATATTATTCATTACAGAATGCCCGATTCTGCATCGGTCATTGTTTCTTCTTTTACGTGTTTAAGTTCGGTTGTAACGGTGGCCAATTATAATTCCACCAATGCGTATTGGGATTACAATGGAAACCTGCAAACATTTCCTACCGTAACCGGTGCCATTTCTGTGAACTCGAGTAGGGGACCAACCCGCGATTTTAGGCAGAAACCTGAAATTGCAGCAACGGGAGATGTCACCATGAGCGCTGGTCCGCTTACCAGTATGGCATGGATGAGAATCAATGAACCGTTTAAAGTTTCGCAGGATACCATGCACATTCGCAATGGTGGTACTTCCATGGCATCACCCGTGGTGGCCGGAGTTGGTGCTTTATTATTGGAAAAATGTCCGCAATTAAATTGGGATGAATTTGCTGCCATCATTTCGGGCACTGCCAACAGTGATGCATTTACGGGTAACATTCCCAATTCAACCTGGGGATTTGGAAAGATCAACGGATTTAGAGCTTTGATTGAAACGAATTTTCAAGTCGAAATTGTGGCTGATACTTTTTTATGTAATGGAGATTCTGTTTTAGTTAGTACCAATGGAAATTATTCCACCTATGATTGGAGCAATGGAGGAAATCAATCGCAATTTTTTCAGATGGACACAGATACCCTTCAGGTCACCGTTACAAATATGGCTGCGTGTAAATCGACAGATTCTCTTTTTATTATTACGGAAGCACAAGCTTTGGCAGCACCTTTAATTAATGGATCAACTTCGTTTTGTTATGGCGATTCTACATTATTAATCTGTAACGAAAACTACCCGATTTTTAACTGGAGCACAGGTTCAGATTCTTCTTCCACCTTTGCTAGTGCCTCTGGAATAATTTCATTGTCTGCTATCGATGTCAACGGATGTGAGAGTCCTGTTTCAACTATAAATTTAGTTGAGTTGCCACTTACAACTACCAGTTATACCTACAATGGAAATTCAGATTCCCTGTGTTTTTATTATGGAGCACCTTATGTTTCTCTGGAATGGTACATCGATAACGGTTCCGGATTTACACTTTTTTCTGCTACGGATTCAGCCTGCTATTTCCCGAATGGAGATTTTGATTTATACCTCGTGGTAACCGACACCAATCACTGTTCTGCCTATTCCGATACGAGTCATTTTCAGATTTCAGGATTAGAAGATGAATCATCTTCATTGTTGGTTTCCATATTCCCCAATCCATTTCACGACCAACTTTCTATTCGTGCTGAGGCAGGATTAAAAATAGAAATGATCAATCAACTGGGACAAATCGTCTATACATTTAAAATACCCGCTTCCGGAAATTATTCATTTTATCCTGAACTGGCTCCTGGAATATATTATCTCAGAATTACTTCTGCAACTGAAACGAAATGCTTGCCCATAATCCGGCAATAAAAAAGGGGGACAACATCGTCCCCCTAAAAAATTAGTTGTATTCCGATTACATTACTTTGTAAATCCAGTTGTGTTTATCTTCTACTGCACCTCTTCTTAAATCTTCGAGGTAATTGCTCACCTTATTCGAGAAGAAATCCTCGGTTGGAGTAGGGAGTGTATATTGTTTATTTCGATAACCGATTAACTGAATATGCGCAATGGTTGCTGCGGTTCCGGTACCAAATGCTTCTACCAGTGTTCCTTTTTTCAAGGCATTGATAACCTCATCAACATGGATGGATGTTTCCTCTACATTCATTCCCCAGTCGCGTGCAATGGTTAATACACTGCTTCTGGTAATACCGGGTAAAATAGTCCCACTGGTTGGAGGCGTTAAAAGTTTATCGCCAATAACAAACATGATGTTCATGGTACCCGATTCCTCAATGTATTTATGCTCCTTGGCATCGGTCCACACCAGCTGATGATAACCTTCTTGCTGACCTAAACGGGCAGGATACAAGGCACCAGCATAATTTCCTGCAGCTTTAGCGCGACCAACCCCACCTTCGCAGGCACGACTGTAAACGGTTTCAATTTTTACGCGAACCGGCTCGGTATAATAGGAATTAACCGGACAAGTAAAGATTACAAAACGATAGTTTTCCGAAGGTTTTACGCCAATAAATTCATCCGTTGCAAACATAAATGGACGAACATATAAGGAAGAACCAGCTTTTTTCGGGATCCACTCTGCATCTAATTTGATGAGCTCCGTTAGCGCATCCATAAAAATTTCTTTCGAAAGTGTAGGCATACACATCCGTTCTGCAGAACTGTTTAAGCGTTTAAAATTTTCTTCGGGTCTGAATAGAAAAACTTCACCGCTTTCATTTTTGTAGGCTTTCATTCCCTCAAAAATGGATTGACCATAATGCAAAGCATGAGTGGCAGGACTCATCGGAATTGGCGCATACGGTACAATTTTCGGATTTTCCCATTTTCCGTTTTTAAAATCCATCACAAACATGTGATCGGAAAACTGGCGACCAAAAATGATATTATTAAAATCAACTTCGGAAATTCTTGAATTTTTTGTCTTTTCGATCTGTATAGACATAGTAGTGTTTTCTGCTAGCATCTCAATTCAGGTTTTGTGAACGACTCCTCACGAAAGTAAGCATTATAATTTAAAGAGGCCAAAACAAATGGAAAGGCTCGTCATTTTTGGTATTTTTGAGTAAATGATCACGGAATTAAGAAGTATTCTTCAGCAATATTGGGGACATCGCCAGTTCAGGCCCAATCAGGAGGAGATTATTCGTTCTGCAATGGAAGGACATGATACTCTTGCACTTCTGCCCACGGGAGGAGGGAAATCCGTTTGTTTTCAGGTTCCTGCCATGGCAAAAAAGGGAATTTGTATTGTGGTTTCTCCATTGATTGCCTTAATGAAAGATCAGGTTAGAAATTTAAATCAAAAAGGAATTAAATCGCTGGCCATCGTTTCCGGAATGGATAAACGTGAAATTGACATAACATTGGACAATTGCGTTTATGGAGATGTGAAGTTTTTATATGTATCGCCCGAGCGACTACAAACTACTATATTTAAAGAACGTGTAAAAAAAATGCACGTCAATTTTATTGCTGTCGACGAAGCGCATTGTATTTCGCAATGGGGTTATGATTTTAGACCACCATATTTACAAATTGCAGAATTAAGAGAGCTACTTCCTCATGTTCCTGTAATTGCTTTAACAGCAACTGCCACACCTGAGGTGATAGAAGATATTCAATTGCGATTAAATTTTAAAAATGCTCAGGTTTTTAAAAGCAGTTTTGCACGTAAAAATCTGGCTTATTTAGTGCGAAAAGAAGAGGATAAACATGCGCGATTACTTAAATTGTTTCACCAGATTCCCGGTACCGGAATCGTGTATGTGCGAAACCGGAAAAGAACCATGGAATTTGCATCCTTTCTTCAGAAAAATGGAATAAAGGCCGATTATTACCATGCCGGTTTAGAAGGGAAAATCCGTGAGGAGAAACAAAAAAATTGGATTGATGGCAAAACAAGGGTAATCTGTTCAACCAATGCATTCGGAATGGGAATCGATAAACCGGATGTACGTCTGGTGGTGCATATAGATCTTCCCGATTCGCCGGAAGCCTATTTTCAGGAAGCAGGTAGGGGAGGAAGAGATGGAGAAAAAGCATGGTCCATTATATTATACGACGATGCCGATCTTTTCGCTCTGGAAGAATCGGTTAAACAATCCTTTCCTGATCCGGAAATCATAAAACGAAGTTATGTTGCCCTGTGCAATTATTACCAATTGGCTGTAGGTTCAGGATTAGATGAGAGTTATGAATTCGACCTCAGCGAATTTTCGGAACGATTTGGATTAATTCCCAATCAGGTATTTCATTCTTTAAAATTGCTTGAATTAGGCGGATTTATTCAGCTTTCAGATGCCTTTTCTCAGCCTTCTCATATCCGCATGTTAATGAATGCAGGTGATCTTTATAATTTTCAAATCAGCAATAAAAGTTTCGACGGATTCATCAAATTACTCTTACGATCCTATTCCGGATTGTTTGATGGAGCAGTGAAAATCAATGAAAAACAAATTGCTGAACGGAGTAATAAAACCGAAGAAGTCATTGTGCGCTATTTGCAAAAACTCGATGAGTTGAAAGTCCTCGTTTATGTTCCCCGTTCCGATAAACCGCGCATCAATTTTACCAGAGAAAGGGTTCAGGAAAAAGACTTTGTATTGACTCCTGAAGTATACCTGAACAGGAAAAAAACTGCATTTCAGCGAATGGAAACGATGCTGAATTATGTTCAGAACACAAGTGAATGCAGATCGACCATTTTACTCCGCTATTTTGGAGAAGATCCCGAATACCGTTGTGGCATTTGTGATCATTGTCTCCGGGAAAATAAAATACATATCAGCAATATTGAAATGAACAGTATTTCTGAAGAAATAAAAAAAATTCTGGGGGCTGGTCCCCTAGGTATGAAAGCCCTGCGCGATCAGCTTACGCATCACAATGAAAATAAGGTGAAAACGATCATACGTTGGTTATTGGATAATGATAACCTCAAAATCAACGAACACAACCAGGTTTTCTGGAATACCCATTGATCGAAAAAAAACTGCATATTTGCTGTTCAAATTCAAAACCATGGGAAATAATCTGCTTAAAGGAAAAAAGGGAATCATTTTCGGTGCCCTGAATGATATGTCAATTGCCTGGAAAGTGGCCGAACGTTGCTATGAAGAGGGAGCTGAAATTGTATTGACCAATGCACCTGTTGCCATGCGCATGGGGGAAATTAATAATCTTGCTGCCAAGTGTGGAAATGCACCGGTTATTCCTGCAGATGCTACTTCAATGGAAGATATGGAAAACCTGGTAGCTAAAGCTATGGAGCATTTTGGTGGCAAATTCGATTTCGTGTTGCACAGTATTGGTATGTCGCTCAATGTACGCAAAGGCAAGCCTTATAACGATCTCAATCACGAATGGATGCTGAAAACAATGGATATTTCGGCTATTTCATTCCATAAATTATTGCAAACCTGCATGAAAAAAGATGCACTTAACGATTGGGGATCGGTATTGGGATTAACCTATATCGCTGCTCAACGTGTGTTTCCGGATTATAACGAAATGGCTGAGGCAAAATCGTTGCTGGAATCCATTGCCAGAAGTTTCGGATACCATTATGGCGTTTCTAAAAAAGTGCGTGTTAACACCATTTCTCAATCGCCAACCATGACCACCGCAGGCAGTGGTGTAAAAGGATTTTCTGAATTCATTTCGTTCTCAGAAAAAATGAGTCCACTTGGTAATGCATCTGCACAAGATTGTGCCAACTATTGTGTAGTAATGTTCTCTGATCTTACCCGATATGTCACCATGCAGAACCTTTTCCACGATGGAGGATTTTCCAATACAGGAGTCACACAGGCCGTGATTGAAAAGTTTGCTGAATAACTACTTATTTCTTTAAATATAAAAGGTCCTTCATTTTATTGTTGGACCTTTTTTTTATCTAAAAAAAATCCCCGCACTAAGCGGGAATTTAATTTTATTAATCTTCAGAAGGATTTTCTTCTTCTTTCTTTGGCTTCTTTTTGGATCCGCCACTACCTTTCACCACTTGAATAGTCAAATCTTTTTTTTCCTTATCGAAACCAACTTTAATGGTATCGCCTTCGGTGAGGTTCGATTTAATGATTTCTTCTGCGAGTGGATCTTCGAGGTATTTTTGGATGGCACGTTTAAGTGGACGAGCACCAAATTTTTCATCAAATCCATTGTCGGAAATATAATCCTTCGCATCTTCAGTAAGTTCGATTTTATAACCCAACTCATTGATGCGCGAATACAATTTCATCAATTCAATATCAATGATTTTGTGAATGTCCTCACGTTTAAGTGAATTGAACATAATTACATCATCAATACGATTTAAAAACTCAGGTGCAAAGGCTTTGCGAAGAGCTGATTCAACAACTCCTTTTGTATCGGCCGTTTGAGCTTCTGTTTTTGCTTTCGTTCCAAATCCAACACCCGTACCGAAATCACTTAATTGACGAGCTCCAATGTTGGATGTCATAATGATTATCGTATTGCGGAAATCGATTTTGCGACCTAAACTATCGGTCATTTGACCATCATCTAAAGCCTGCAGGAGTAAATTGAATACATCCGGATGGGCTTTTTCAATTTCATCGAGGAGAACGATGGAGTAGGGACGACGACGCACTTTTTCGGTTAATTGTCCGCCTTCTTCATATCCTACATATCCCGGAGGCGCTCCGATTAATCGGCTCACGGCAAATTTTTCCATGTATTCGCTCATATCAATACGAATCATGGCTTCGTCGGAGTCGAACAAGTATTTTGCAAGTTCTTTTGCCAGCTGAGTTTTACCAACACCGGTAGGACCAAGGAAAATAAATGATCCAATTGGTTTATTCGGATCTTTTAATCCGGCACGGTTACGTTGAATAGCTTTTACAACTTTTTGTACAGCCTCTTCTTGTCCGATTACTCTTCCTTTCAGGTTATCGGCCATTTGTACCAATCGGCCACTTTCTTTCTGAGCAATACGCTGAACAGGAATGCCCGTCATTTGAGCCACCACTTCTGCAACATTTTCTTCCGTTACGGTAACACGTTGCAAGCGCGATTCTTCTTCCCATTTCTTTTTCGCTGCTTCCAATTGTTCCTGAAGCTGACGTTCAGTATCGCGTAATTTAGCCGCTTCTTCGTATTTCTGACTGCGAACTACATTGTTCTTTTCTTCCTTGATATCTTCAATTTTCTTTTCAATATCGAGGATGTTTTTGGGAACATTGATATTGCTCAAGTGAACACGTGAACCTACTTCATCCAATGCGTCGATTGCCTTATCCGGTAAGTGACGATCAGTAATATATCGGGCCGTCAGTTTAACACATGCCTCAATAGCATCCGGAGTATAATTTACATTGTGGTGATCTTCATATTTTTCCTTGATGTTATTCAGGATTTGAATGGTTTCATCCACACTTGTAGGCTCAACAATTACCTTTTGGAAACGACGCTCAAGAGCACCATCTTTCTCGATGTACTGACGGTATTCATCAAGCGTAGTAGCACCGATGCATTGGATTTCACCACGTGCAAGAGCTGGCTTAAACATATTGGATGCATCTAATGAACCGGAAGCTCCTCCAGCACCAATAATCGTATGGATTTCGTCAATAAACAAAATCACGTCCGGCGATTTTTCCAATTCGTTCATCACCGCTTTCATGCGCTCTTCGAACTGTCCACGGTATTTCGTTCCGGCCACAAGTGATGCCAGGTCGAGAGAAACAACGCGTTTATTAAATAAAACACGCGATACTTTACGTTGAACAATACGAAGTGCCAATCCTTCGGCAATGGCTGATTTACCAACACCTGGTTCTCCAATGAGAATCGGGTTGTTTTTCTTTCTGCGGCTAAGGATCTGGCAAACGCGTTCTATTTCTTGTTCGCGCCCTACAATCGGATCAAGTTTTCCATCTTCTGCAGCTTTGGTAAGATCACGACCAAAATTATCCAATACCGGAGTTTTGGATTTAGAATCGGATCTGCGTTGACTTTGAGAGAAGGAATCTCCGGCATTTTCATCGTCATCATCTGCCGGATTGTTGGGCAGTTCTGATTTAGGGTAGTTGTTGTCTTTGAGCATGTTTTCTAGTTCTGCTTTTACTGTGTCGTAATCTATATTAAAACGATGTAAGGAACGTGTGGCAATATTGTCCTCGTCTTTTAAAATCGACAATAACAAATGTTCGGTTCCAATTACGCTGCTTTTAAATAATCGGGCTTCAAGATAAGTAATCTTTAATACCTTTTCCGCCTGCTTCACCAATGGCAAATTGCCAACAGTGGCAGAGCGGGAATTTCCCGGATTAAGATTCTTTTCGAGCTCCTTGCGAAGATCTTTAACGTCTGTACCAAGTTGACGAATAATCTTAATTGCTTTTCCTTCTCCTTCGCGGATTATTCCCAGCAATAAGTGTTCAACTCCGATATATTCGTGTCCCAGTCTCAAGGCTTCCTCTCTGCTAAAGGTGATTACATCCTTTACCCGGGGTGAAAATTTAGCTTCCATAGTGTGTGTCTCCTTCCGATCCCATCTGTTTAAGATTCATCGCAAGTGGCCTAAAAATACAGGAGTTTGCGATGCTTCCAAAATTATACAAGCAATATGTTAGGACCTTGTTCATAAGCTGTTTTTTTCAACAGATTTTTGTTTAAAATTACGGGGTCAAAAATCCTTCGTTTGCCTCACAAATTGGGTACTTTCGTCCTCCTTTGAAGATTTTCTTCAAGAATCATGCAAATCAAGATATAAGACATTATGGCAGAAGGCGAAAAGATTATCCCTATTAACATCGAAGAAGAAATGAAAACGGCTTACATCGATTATTCGATGTCGGTTATTGTTTCCCGTGCATTACCTGATGTACGCGATGGATTAAAACCCGTACACAGAAGGGTTTTATTCGGGATGCAAGAGTTAGGTGTATTATCGAACAGACCCTATAAAAAATCGGCGCGTATCGTTGGGGAAGTATTAGGAAAGTATCACCCACATGGTGATAGTTCGGTATACGATACCATGGTGCGTATGGCGCAGGAATGGTCCTTGCGTTATCCTTTAGTGGATGGTCAGGGTAACTTCGGTTCAATTGATGGTGATAGTCCGGCTGCAATGCGTTACACCGAAGCGCGTTTGAAAAAAATTGCGGAAGAATTACTCTCGGATATTGAGAAAGATACGGTTGATTTTCGTCCCAATTTCGACGACTCCTTAGAAGAACCTACTGTTTTACCGGCTCGTATACCTAACCTGTTAATCAACGGTTCATCGGGTATTGCCGTTGGTATGGCTACCAATATGCCACCACACAACCTCACGGAAGTGATTGATGGTACCATTGCATACATCGACAACCGCGATATTGATATTGCCGGTTTAATGAAATATGTAAAAGCACCCGATTTTCCAACCGGAGGAACTATTTATGGTTACGACGGAGTAAAACGTGCATTTGAAGAAGGTCGTGGTCGTGTAGTTATTCGCGGTAAGGCGGTTATTGAAGAGGAAAAAGGTCGGGATATGATCATTGTATCCGAGATTCCTTACATGGTGAACAAGGCAGAAATGATTCGTAAAACAGCGGATCTGGTGGAGGAGAAAAAAATTGAAGGTATCTCCGATATCCGTGATGAATCGGATCGTTCGGGTATGCGCATCGTTTATGAATTAAAGCGTGATGCTATACCTAATGTAGTACTGAATAATCTCTATAAGTACACGGATCTACAAAGCTCGTTTTCAGTAATTAATATTGCGCTTGTTAAAGGTCGTCCGATGGTGTTAAACCTGAAGGATATGATCGTTCAGTTTGTGGATCACCGTCACGAAGTGGTGGTAAGAAGAACCAAATTTGAATTAAGAAAAGCACAGGAAAGAGCTCATATTTTAGAAGGATTAATCATTGCTTCGGATAATATCGATGAAGTGATTGCATTAATCCGTGCATCGGCAAGTCCGGATGAAGCGCGTGAAAAATTGATGACCCGTTTCAGCTTGTCGGAAATTCAAGCCAAGGCTATCGTAGAAATGCGTCTGCGTCAGTTAACCGGACTTGAACAAGATAAATTACGTGCTGAGTACGAAGAAGTGATGAACCTGATCAAAGAACTTCAGTCCTTATTGGACAATGAAGATCTTAGAATGGAACTCATTAAGAAGGAGTTGATCGAGATCAAAGAACAATACGGCGATGAGCGCAGAAGTCAGATTGAATATGCATCGGGCGACTTCCGTATTGAAGATATGATTGCCGATGATGAAATGGTGATTACCATTTCTCACATGGGTTATATTAAACGTACACCGTTAAAGGATTACAGAACCCAAAGTCGTGGAGGAGTTGGTTCTAAAGGAAGTTCAACACGCGATGAGGACTTCCTGGAACATATTTTCATGGCTCAAAACCATGATTACCTGTTAATCTTCACAGAAAAAGGAAAATGTTTCTGGATTCGTGTGTTTGAAATTCCGGAAGGAAACAAAACCTCCAAAGGAAGAGCTATTCAGAACCTGATCAATATTGAGCCGGATGATAAAGTACGTGCCTATATTAATGTGAAGGACATTACCAATCAGGAGGCGATTCAGGATAAATACATCATTCTGTGTACCAAAAAAGGTGTTATTAAGAAAACCGAACTCGAAGCGTATTCACGTCCAAGATCCAACGGTATTAATGCCATCACCATTCGTGAAAATGACACCCTGCTTGAGGCTCGATTAACCAATGGAAAAGACCATATTATGATGGCCTTGAATTCGGGTAGAGCTATTCTTTTCCCAGAGGACGAAGTACGCGATATGGGAAGAACAGCATCGGGTGTACGGGGAATTCGTTTGGTGGATGAGCAAAAAGAAGAAGTGATCGGAATGGTAACCTTTGCCGACATTAATGAGAATGAAGTACTCGTTGTTTCCGAAAAAGGATACGGAAAACGTTCGAAAGTAAGCGAATACCGCATCACCGGTAGAGGTGGTAAAGGGGTTAAAACCTTAAATATTACGGATAAAACCGGTGACCTTGTTGCTATTAAAAACGTTTCGGACGAAAACGATCTGATGATTATTACGAAGTCAGGAATTGCCATTCGTCTGGCTGCTGCAGATCTTCGCACCATGGGTCGTGTTACTCAAGGTGTGCGACTGATCAACCTGAAAGGAAACGAAGAAATTGCTTCAGTTGCCGTGGTGAACCGTAACGATGAAGAAGACGAAACCGGAAATGAAGGTTCCGATTTGATTCAACCGGTTAGTCCCGACGATGTCCTTGATAATCCGGTAGACGAAGCGGATGAAAGCAATGGCACGGAAATTGAAAATGGAAATGTGGAATAATTGAAAAAAAACATCCAATAGAAAAATAAAGCGTATGAATATTTTCAAAAAAGCAATTTACGGGTTAACCCTTCTGGCTTTTACCTCCGGAAGTTTGTTTGCGCAAACCAATAATCGTGTATCGGCCCATGATGCCTTTATGGATTTTATGAAGTTGCAAAAGGATAATCCTACTGCCGCAAAAGGCAAATTACTTGAAGCTAAAAAGTATATCGACCTGGCAGCTGAACACCCTGAAACGAAAAACGACCCTAAAACGCTTACTTACAAGGGTAAAATTTACTTTTTTGTAGCAGCATTGGCAGGTGCAAAAGATGCACAGTTCGCTGAATTTGATCCCAATAAAATGGGGGAGGCTGCTATTCAATCCTTCAAAGAAGCAATGAAGTATAAAACCAAAAAATATGATCCAAAAGATGATATCCACCAGTTCTTAATGCTTCCTTACACCATGTCGTACCAAGCTGGTTCGGAGTACTTTAAAAAGCAAAAATATGATACCGCCATGGTTTCATTTGGAACTTGCTATGAGTTGATGAATATTATTGAAGTACTGGATACTTTATCTTGCTTTAATGCCGGATTAAGTGCGGAATATCATGCCGACCGTATCGCCAATAAATGTGCTGCCGATAAGAAGGATGATTGTCCCGAAGCCAAAATTTTCTACGATTCTGCAGCCAACTACTATGCAGTTTGTGCACAAGCCGGTTTCAATGGCGCTGATATGTATGTTCGTTATACAGATGTATTATTAAAAGGTGGGAACAAGGACAAAGCAAAAGAAGCCTTACTTGCCGGTAAAGCGAAATATCCTAAAGATAATTCATTGATTATCCAGGAGTTTAACTATTATTTATCGATTGGTGACAATGCCTCGGCAGAAAAAGCTCTTTCTGAAGCCATTAAAGCAAATCCGAAGGATGCCATTCTATATTTTAACGCAGGAGCTATTTACAGCGAAATGAAGCGTTATGATGAAGCGAAAAAAGCCTATGAAAGTGCTATCGCTATTGAACCTAAGTATTTTGATGCTTATTTCAATCTGGGAGCCATGTACTTTAACCAGGCAGCTGATTTGTATAATGCCATCAACGATATTAAGGACAATGCCATTTACGATAAAGAAAAGGCGAGAGCTGACCAAATGTTTAAAGATGCATTGCCATGGTTAGAAAAAGCCAGAGAATTGAATGGTAAAGACAAAAACAACCTGATTATGCTACGTACCATTTATGCTCGTTTAAGCATGAACGATAAGTGGAAAGAAGTAGATCAGGTAATCAAAAACGGATAATTCATTATCAAATTTAATATGAATCGGGAATCGAAAGGTTCCCGATTTTTTTATATCCATTTTGTAGTATAGGGTGGTTATATCTTAATTATTAATTTTTTACAACTTAACATAATGTAAATTATAAACCGAAAGGATTGGTCATAAAATAAGGGGTAAGTGAATTTGGTGGTAACAATTTGCGGATATTTACAGGCATAGGATTTGATAGATATTAATAAACCTCCAAACACCATGAAAGCATTTTTTATTTGCCTGGCTACACTGATTCATCTACAGGTCTCAGCTCAGGAACGAAACGGATCTTTATCAACTAATCGTCCGGGCAAAGGAATGTTCTTTCAAAAAGAAGCCATTACAACCAGCTTTAAAGATGTTGATACCAGTCGCTGTTTCGCAGACGGTTTCGGTGATTCTGCTACCTATTTGCCTTTACAATACATGCCTAAAACAGATTCGGGCGCTTTTATCTTACCGCCCGGTTTCTATGAAATGAACTGCGAAAGTTATTGTATTCGAGCCGGGACCTACGGACCCAGCGCCGGTGATGGTTATGGCTGGGCTGAGTTATCGGGACCACAACAAAATTTGATGATCACTGCATTACGGAAAAGTCGC
>JAIBBF010000050.1 GCA_019694795.1 Flavobacteriales bacterium
ACGATACCGACGTATTTATGCCGGTGATTCGTCGCATTGAACAATTGAGCGGAAAAAAATACGATGGCGGTGCAAGTGAAGGACAGCAGGAGAAAACGGATATCGCAATGCGCGTTATTGCCGATCACATCCGTGCTATTTCTTTCAGTATTGCCGACGGTCAACTTCCATCTAACAACGGAGCAGGTTACGTCATCCGCAGAATTTTGCGTCGCGCTATTCGTTACGGGTATCAATCCCTCGAATTGCGTGAGCCGTTTTTTCACTCACTGGTTGCAGTACTTGCCAATCAAATGGGAGATTTCTTTCCTGAAATCCGTTCACAGCGTGAGTTGGTAGAGAAAGTTATTCGGGAAGAAGAAATTGCATTTTACCGCACACTGGAAAACGGAATTCGCAGAATTGAAAGTGTATGCGAGCAAGTAAAAAACAGTGCGCAAAAAATGATTGACGGAACAACGGTATTTGAATTGTACGATACATTCGGATTCCCTGTGGATCTTACCTCGCTGATTGCACGTGGACACGGATTAAGCATTGATGCAAAAGGATTTGAAGTTGAACTGAACAAACAAAAAGACCGTTCGCGTGCTGCTACAAATGTGGAGACCGACGATTGGATGAAGTTGCGTGAGGATGATACGGAAGAATTCATCGGTTACGATCAAACAGAAGCCGAAGTTGTTCTGGTGAAATACCGTAAAGTGAAAGCGAAGGGAAAAGAAATGTTTCAGTTGGTATTCGACAAAACACCTTTTTATCCTGAAGGCGGCGGACAAGTTGGCGATACCGGTTATATCGAATCGGCACAAGGAAAAGTTGCCATTACGGATACCCGTAAAGAAAATAATCTCATTGTACATTTTGCAGATCAGCTTCCGGCAGATACTTCTGTTAAGTTTAATGCCGTAGTTGAAAAAAGTAAACGTCGCGATTCGGCACGGAATCACTCTGCCACTCACCTCCTGCACGAAGCATTGCGTTCGGTATTGGGAACACATGTGGAGCAGAAAGGTTCATTGGTAAATCCGGATTATCTGCGTTTCGACTTTTCTCATTTTTCTAAAATGACCGAAGAGGAAATTCGTCGCGTAGAACAAATGGTAAACGAAAAAATCCGTGAAAATATTTCGTTGGATGAGCGAAGAGATACACCCATTGATGATGCAAAAAACATGGGCGCTATGGCATTGTTTGGCGAAAAATATGGCGATAAAGTCAGAGTCATTAAATTCGGTACTTCGGTTGAATTATGCGGCGGAACACATGTGCGCTCTACCGGCGAAATTGGATTTTTTAAAATTGTTTCGGAGTCGGCCGTTGCCGCAGGTATTCGTCGCGTAGAAGCCATCACCGGAGTGAAAGCCGATGAGTATTTCCGTTCGCAGGAAGTGTTGATTGAACAAGTTGCAGAATTATTAAAACGACCAAAGGATATTACCAAGGCAATTCAGGATTTGTTAAGTCAGAACGCTGAATTAAATAAACAGCTGGAAGTATTCGCCAGAGAAAAAGCGGTGCTTGTAAAAGATGAATTGCTGAAAGACATTAAAGAAATTAACGGTGTTCGTTTTATTGCTAAAAAAGTAGATCTCGACGCTGCTAACATCAAGGATATTTCATTTCAGCTGAAATCCCAGATTGAAAATCTCTTTTTGGTCCTCGGTTCGGAATCGGGAGGTAAAGCCAGTATTAGCGTAGCCATTTCTGATGCGCTCATTAACGACCGGAAATTAAATGCAGGCACCATTGTGCGGGAATTAGCCAAAGCGATTAACGGTGGAGGGGGTGGACAAGCCTTTTTTGCTACGGCAGGCGGAACCAATGCTCAAGGAATTGCTGAAGCGCTTAAAAAGGCGGAAAGTTACCTCTGATGCCATTGAAACAGGATTCTGAGAATAGCAGAATTTCTGTTCTACTTTTTTTATTTCAGATGCAATTTAGCGGAGTTAGCCCCGTTGTATAGCGTATTTCTTTTTTCTATGCGAATTCTTTTTTATTGCAGCTTCTTTCTGTGCTTTTTGGTCAGCTCCGTAAATGCACAGCAATCCTTTACCATATCAGGATATGTAGAAGATGCTTCTTCCGGGGAACGATTAATCGGTGCTTCGGTATTCGATTTAAAATCGAAAAAGGGAACCGCCACCAATGCCTATGGATTTTTCAGTTTAACCTTGCCTGCCGATACAGTAATGTTGCGGGTTTCATTTGTAGGTTATACCTCCAGCACCAGGGTGTTTGTTCTAAATCAGGACGAACGTTTTAATGCGCAATTATCGAGCACCGTTGAACTGGAAGAGATTGAAGTGGTGGCAGAACGTCCCGCAGAAAGCACGCAGATGAGTACCATGACGCTTCAGATGGAAATGGTGAAAGCATTACCGGTGTTGCTGGGTGAGCGCGATATCATTAAAACCATTCAATTATTACCGGGAATAAAAAGTGGAACTGAAGGATCCAGCGGATTGTATGTGCGTGGCGGAGGACCCGATCAAAATCTGATTTTGCTGGATGGTGTCCCCATTTACAATGCCTCTCATTTATTCGGTTTCTTTTCCGTTTTTAACTCAGATGCCATCAGTTCGGTGGATATTGTAAAAGGAGGATTTCCGGCGAGGTACGGCGGACGATTATCTTCTGTATTGGATATCCGCATGAAAGAAGGTAATATGAAAGAATTTCATGGCGAAGGATCCATCGGATTAATCGCATCACGATTAACGCTGGAGGGTCCAATTAAAAAAGATAAAACATCATTCATGATTTCGGGACGAAGAACCTATCTCGATTTATTGGCTCGTCCTATTATTAAAGCGAACAACGATGGACAAATTGCCGGTTATTATTTTTATGATCTCAACGGGAAAATAAATCATCGTTTTAGCGATAAAAGCCGATTGTATTTTTCAAGTTATTACGGCAACGATAAATTTTATTCGGTATTCGAAGACGATTATCTCAATAATAACGTACAATACAAATCGCGTTCGGAATCGAATTTAAACTGGGGAAATTTTATCTCTGCACTTCGCTGGAATTATGAATTCAACAATAAACTTTTTGCCAATACTACCGTTACCTATTCGCGGTATAAATTTAATGTAGGATTTACCGATGAACTGGAGAAAATTGATCAGGGAAATTCAAGTACCAGCAGTAATTCATTCGAATATTTAAGTGGCATTAATGACTGGGCGGGTAAAATCGATTTCTATTATGTGCCCAATATAAAACACTACGTACGTTTTGGAGCAGGAGAAATTTACCATACGTTTACTCCGGGCGTTAACCGTTTTACACAATCAGAAACTTCGGTCAATATCGATACCTCTTTCGGATCCATGAAAAAATTTGCACACGAATACAATGTGTATGCAGAAGATGATTGGGAAATTGCTCCGCGGTGGAAAGTAAATGCCGGATTGCATTTGTCCGGATTCCTGGTAGATAAAAAAGATTACTGGTCATTACAACCCCGTGTTTCCGGACGGTTTATGATCGATGAACTTTCTTCGGTAAAACTGTCCTATGCACGAATGGCGCAATACATTCACTTATTATCGAATGCGGGAATTGGATTGCCTACCGATTTGTGGGTACCGGTTACAGGAAAAATTCCTCCTCAGTTTTCCGATCAGATTGCAGCGGGTTATTCGCGCACTATTAAAAAAGATTATCAGTTCAGCACCGAAGTGTATTACAAATACATGAATAATCTGATTGAATATAAAGACGGATCCAGTTTTTTTGGTAGTGAAACCGATTGGCAGGAAAAAGTTGAATTAGGCAGGGGATGGTCGTACGGTGCAGAAGTATTACTTGAAAAGAAAGTTGGAAAAACAACGGGATGGATCGGTTATACGTTATCGTGGACCAACCGTCAGTTCGATAATCTTAATTTCGGTAAAACCTTTCCTTACCGCTATGATGGTCGCCACAACGTTGGTATTGCCATAACGCATCGCTTTTCCGAAAAAATTGATGTTGGTGTTGTATGGGTTTACGGAACCGGAAACGCCGTTACCCTGGGTTACGAACGTTACAATGTAATTGATCAGAGTCCTTACGGAAATTATTACAACGAAGTGGTGCATATCGGCAGCAGAAATAATTACCGCATGCCGGCGTATCATCGTTTGGATGTTGGTGTGAATTTTCACAAGAAAAGAGAAAAATGGGAACGCACCTGGAGTCTTGGTATATATAATGTGTACAGTAGACAAAATGCGTTTTATTTATTTTTTGGAAACAACGATGCAGGAAACCGTGTGCTGAAACAAGTCAGTTTATTTCCCATCATTCCTTCATTTTCTTACAGCTTTAAATTTTAAGTATGAAAAAGTTCAATATATATATCGGTTTTGCATTGTTGTTGCTTTCTTCCTGCATTAAAGAAATTGAATTCACTTCAGATGAAGTAACCCCTCGGATTGTGTTGAATGCATTGTTGCGTCCCGATTCAGTGATTTCCGTTAATGTCAGTCACAGTTTAAACGTTCTCGACCAGGCCGATATTCAGGCGCTCACTACTGCTTCCGTAAAACTGTATGATGGAAATGGAAACTACATCGAAGACTTAGTGCACCAGGGTGATGGGGATTACCGTTCTCCATCATTGCTGATTCCTTCTGCCGGAAATTCGTACCAGATTGAAGTGAGTCATGCCGATTACGCTTCTGTTGATGCCAGCACTTCCGTACCTGCTGCTATTGCGCCACAAATCATCGATACAGCCACCACTTTAATTGCGCAGGAAAATGTATTTCGTGTTCGACTCCGCTACCAGGATCCTGCCGGTGTAAAGAATCATTATTGTGTACGATTCTATCAGCATTACATGGAATACTTGTATGATAATTTTGGAAATATTGTGGATTCCATCGATCATTTTGATCCGATCTGGAGCAGTACCAATTCCATTTACTTCGATGATGCAGGAGATATTTTCGATACGAAAAATCAATTGTATTCCCGCGATCTGGTGTATGATGGTCAAACCGTTGATGTCGATTTTTATATTCCGTTGTGGATCGGAAATGTGCCTGAGATTTACATTGCATTTTCCAATTCGAGCGAAGAATATTTTTACTTCAGTAAATCGTATGATTTATACCAAAGCACCAATGGCGATCCATTTGCCCAGCCCGTACAAATCTATTCCAACGTAAATGGAGGAATAGGAATTTTTGCAGGTTATTTTCCTTCGGTGTTACGGGTGAAATAAACTGATCAGAAAAGTTTGGGTTGATCGCCTTCTTTGTAAATGGGACCTTCATATTTTTCATCCTGAGAAAGCGCGAGGTTGAAAAGATAGAGTCCGTTGAAAATGACAATCAAAATGTAGCTGCTCATATTCCGTTTTCCGAAACTCTGACACACTTCCACATACACTTTAATCATGAACCATGCCCATGGTAACATGAAAATGCCGCCAATTACCGCTCCAACAATGAGATTGGGTATAAACAG
Organism: Flavobacteriales bacterium; assembly: GCA_019694795.1. Taxonomy (NCBI): domain Bacteria; kingdom Pseudomonadati; phylum Bacteroidota; class Flavobacteriia; order Flavobacteriales; species Flavobacteriales bacterium. Next base: position 5,470 of record JAIBBF010000050.1, read on the forward strand.
AATGCTTAACAACATCACCAGAGGTGGAACCATTACAAGCCAACCCTGATTAGAAGGCCGGCCGACAATGCGCAGAAATACGCTTACATTCCACACGGGAACCAGCGCTGCAAATCCGGGTAAATCGCATTTGGAATAGAGGGCCCATTGACCAACAATCCCCATAAAAACGATGATGCACAATAACACAATAACCCAGGTGGGGAGCCCGGCAATAAATGTGTTTATTTTTTCCATGCTTAAATACTGATACATAATCCGGTTTTTAGGTAATGTAATTTAACTCATGCAAGCATCAAAAGCAATTTTAAGGTGGTTTTTTCGACCAAAAACAGACGAATGACTTATTCCTCCACCGGAATGTTGTAATACTGGCAGAGCTCTTCTACCAGGTGTTGGGTAGAAACCAGAAGAGGATTATCCTTGAGTGATGCAATGAGCGATTTTAATTTTTCACGGTATTGCTCGCGTCCCGAAGTGATCCATTGAGAGGCGTAATAGAAGGCTTTAATGGTGACATCATTCTCCACAATCTTCGCTTTTTTGGCTGTCAGTTTTTCATAACGGCGGTAGCATTCATTTACACCGTTGTGATCGGCGATGGAAAAATATCCGATAATGAGATTGGCAAAAATAGCATCGTATAATTTTTGGAAAGGAATCTGCTGATAGTCGATCATTAATTTTTCCAGAATACTGATCGATTTTTTTATTTCATCTTTTCCGCACAACAATAACAACATGCAATAAATATTGTTGAGGTTGATGTAGCGAACATGAGCATCCTTTTCTTCTTTCATCTGGTCCACCATGCGCTTGCAGATATGCACGGTTTCATCGATACTCTCGCGGATGTGGACAGGAATCAGTTCGCGGTAATTTTCCTTATAGGAAATGCAATAACGGGTAATAAAATAACTGGCCTGTATACTGAGCGAAACAATTTGTGCGGTATTAATATGGTTCTGCCAGAAACGCAAATTGCTCCATTTTTTCGAAATGCGTGTTGCTTCGCGCATGACTTCATCTTCATTCATGTTTTTAATAATGAGCTTCAGATGCAGGTAGTCAATATTGAGCAGAATGTCGTCGGCAAAAGGAAAAATAATATAGGAGTGTTTGTCCAATTCCGTCATTAAACCATTCACTTCCTGCTTTACTTCTTCCGAATAAAATTTATTGTCGTCGAGAAAACTCAGGGTATAAACACTACCGTAGCGCGACATGATTTGCACGGGTAAGCATTCGCGTTGATGGTACTGCGAAAAAAACTCCAGATGCTTTACGGAGTTTTCGCTGGTTAAATTGTTTTTGTCCTTAAAATTTAAATTTTCGCGAATGTAAAGTTGAATTTCATTCAGCGTTCCCTCATTGTGCAGGGCCGTGTTGAGCAATTGCTGTAAGCGGATGGATTCTTTTCTTTTCTCCCGGATATGTGCCAGATTGATCAAAAATTTCAGCACCCAGGATTGCGTGGAATAATCTTCAATTTTTAAAGCGATATCCAATAAATTTTCCGCCTGCTGTTCCGCCTCTGCCTGTTTCCCGGCATTAAAGAGTCGTTCGATGGGACTAATATTATGGCAGAGATAAAAAGGATAGCGGTGCGCCAGAAAGGCACTGAGACGGAAGGTGTAATGAGCTAGCTGAAAAAATTTTTTACGTGTTTTTTCTTCTGTGTCTCCGTATATGGCATTGCATAATTCATCGCTTTCAACATTCAGCGGACCATCCTGCCGTAGTTTTTCCACCAGGCGCAAAGGCAGCGTATTGCCGCTTTGATCCAAATGGTCGCAAAATTCCTGAAGGTGTTCAGGCTGCAACAGACTAACCAGTTTTTGTATTGTAAGCATAAATCAGGTGCAACAAAATAAGAAAAATGCCCCAAAAGCGAAATGAAATCGATAAGTGGATGATGAATAAAATGCTTTTAATATTTTTACGGTGAATTTTGGCTTATGAAAGGAATTGTTCAAGTTTTATTGGTGTTCTCGTTGGCATTCAATGCCTGCACCGGCGATCATTCATCTTCTTCTGAAGAAGAACCAACAAAACATGCCATCATTGGAAAATGGCAATTGGCTCAGGTTGGTGATTCCATCGTAATTGAAAATCCGCACGTTATTGGTATGGAGTTTACCGAAGACGGTAAAATTATTCAACGGGATGGACCGCAAGTGTATGAAGCGAAATACATGCTGAGCGATGATACTACGACCATTTCTGTAATGGAAGGCGGTAAAGTAGTGGAAGAGTTTAAAGTCCGCTCTCTCACCCAGCAGGAATTGGTGCTGGAAGAAGGTTACGACGGAATTAAATTCGTTAAAATCAAATAATCAATTAAAGCGCGGAATGGCGTAGGTTTTTACGTCGGCCTCGGTAATTGATTTACCACCCAAAATCAACAAGCGCTCCACCACGTTGCGTAATTCACGGATGTTACCGGTCCAGTTCAATTCCTGCAAGGCTTTTAAAGCACCTTTGTCGAATGTCCTTGCCGGCATTCCCTGCTCTTCGCAAATGAGTTTCGAAAAATGTTCTACCAATAAAGGAATATCATCTTTACGTTCATTCAGTGGCGGAACGTGAATTAAAATAACGCTTAGGCGATGGTATAAATCTTCGCGGAAATTATTGTTTTCAATTTCCTTGCGTAAATCTTTATTGGTAGCGGCGAGAATGCGGACATTCACTTTAATATCTTTTTCTCCACCTACACGGGTGATTTTATTTTCCTGCAATGCGCGCAATACTTTCGCTTGTGCAGTTAAACTCATATCGCCGATTTCATCCAGGAATAATGTTCCACCTTCGGCACTTTCAAATTTTCCGATGCGTTGTTTTACTGCAGAGGTAAATGCGCCTTTTTCGTGACCAAACAATTCGCTTTCGATCAGTTCACCTGGAATTGCGGCGCAGTTGACTTCAATAAAGGGACCTTTGTTTCTGTTTGATTTTTCGTGGAGCTGACGGGCAACCAGTTCTTTTCCGCTACCATTGCCACCGGTAATTAAAACCCGGGCGTCGGTAGGAGCAACACGCTCTATCATTTCTTTGATTTGCGCAATCGCTTTCGATTCGCCAATGATATCCGAAGATTTTCCTTTCGAAATTTTTTGCTTCAGCACTTTGGTCTCCTGCACCAGTTCTACACGGTCCATGGCATTGCGGATGGTGACCAAAATCCGATTCAGATCAAGTGGTTTTTGAATAAAATCAAAAGCACCTTTTTTAATCGCCTCTACTGCCGTTTCAATGTTTCCGTGTCCCGATATCATGACCACCGGCGAATCCACTCCTTCTTTCTGAAGCGTATCGAGCACTTCCATGCCATCCATTTTCGGCATTTTAATATCGCACAACACTACATCGTAATCACCACTACGCGCCTGCTCCAAACCGGAGGGACCATCCTCTGCTTCGTCCACCTCGAATTTTTCATATTCAAGAATCTCGCGCAAAGCTCTGCGAATCGGACGTTCATCATCGATGATCAGGATTTTGGCCATGGTGCTGTTTTTTTCAAATATAGGAAAATGAAAAAACTAGGGACTTATTTATCGGATAATTGCTCTGCCATAACCCCTTCTTTAAGCGCATAAACCGAAAAATAGACCTGCGAAAAGGAATGATTACAGATTACAAAGCGAATGAGAACACTGGCAACCACAATCAGATCACGCCGGATTTCGTGCAGACCTTTCATTCCACATCGTTCCTCGTGATGGCTGATAAGAATGTGCTCGATTAGTTTTTCCATTTCAGCCATGTGGATGTGATGAAGCGGTATTTTTAAATCGACCGGTCCTTCATCACAACGGTGGGCAATCATGGTTTTATAGCTTTCAAAACTACCTGCAGAACCAATGAGGGTGTTTATGTCGTAGCTTTTCAAGGCGTCGAACAAATCTTCTAATTCTTGCTTTAAATGAAGTTCTGTAGCAAGAATCTCCTGTTCTTTAATGGGGTCGCTATGTGGAATTTCTTCATAGAGCCGGGTAACGCCCAACTGGTAGCTTTTTTTCCAGTGAATTTTTTCATGATCAGCAATAATAAATTCCGTACTTCCGCCTCCAATATCCATGATGCAGTACATTCCGGAAACATTTCCCGCTTCACGTACACCTTTCCAGATTAATTCCGCTTCGCGATTGCCATCGATAATTTCAATTTGAATTCCGGTGTGTTGGTGGACTTCCAACGCGAATTCTTTTCCGTTAACGGCATCGCGCAACATGGAAGTTCCAAATGCATAAATGGAATTGCAGTTGAACTGAACACAGGTTTGATGATGTTGAATTAATGCATCGATTCCCCGTTGAAATGCATCATCGGTTATTTTTTTAGCGCCAATACCACCTTTCCCCAAACGGGCGGGAATACGATCGCTGTGTAAAACGGAATTATTGTTTTTGCTGCCTTCTGCAATGAGAAGATTAATGGTGTTGGTACCTATGTCAATTACAGCAATCCGCGCCATTGGTGAAATGGAAAATCAACCTTTGTAAAAAATCCACTTCCACAATTCTTTATAACTAACTTTTTTACCGTAAAGCAGAATACCTGTACGATAAATTTTTCCTGCTAACCAGGTGCAAAATATAAATCCGGCAATGAGCAAGCCCATGCTTAAAAACAATTGCCATTCGGTACCGGGTTCAAATCCCATGGCAACACGTACCATCATCACCACCGGTGAAGTAAAGGGGATAATGGACGACCAAAACACGGCATTGCTTTCGGGATTTTCAATGGCCATTTGCGATACAATGAATCCAAATACCAATGGAATGGTAATCGGCATCATAAATTGTTGCGTATCCGATTCGCTGTCCACCGCGGCTCCAATGGCTGCAAATAATGCGCTGTACATTAAATATCCGCCGAGGAAGAAAAACAAAAACATGCCTAAGAGCAATGGCCAATTGATGCGGTGAAACACCAATTCATAAATTTCATTCTGCTCGAAATTAATTGCATTGTTTGCTACCAATTGTTCCGGATTCACCGTGCTGGCCACTTGTGTGATGTTGGCCTGATTAGCGGGATCGTAAAAATCGGGGAAGAAAATCATTTGCGAAACAAAAAGAATGACACCGGTAAGAACCACCCACAAAAAGAATTGTGTTAATCCCACCAATGCAATTCCGATAATTTTTCCCATCATCAGCTGAAAGGGCTTTACCGAGGAGATAACAATTTCAACAATGCGATTGGTTTTTTCTTCAATTACGCCGCGCATCACCTGCACGCCATAGAGGAAAATAAACATGTAGATGAGCAATGCAAAAATGTATCCTACCACCGCAGCATAGTGTTTTTGTTTTCCGGCTTCGCCACTTTCGGCATTGCGGGTGTCCAGTTCAATATGGCGTTTTATATTCGGGTATTCGTCCTGAATAAATTTCTGGACTTCGGGACCCGTATTCGCTTTCATTAAACGATAGGATTCCATCACCGCATCCAGTTCGGAGTTGATATAACTCTGAACGGAAAGCGAAGGAATTTTTTTATACAACAACAAGGCTTTATCGCCATTGATGGTTTTCTCATTTACATACAAAACCAAATCGTAGGTTTCGTTTTCTAAAAATTCCTGAGCCGAATAATGTTTATCGTACGATGTGAATTTAATAGTGGGCTTATCGCGAAAAGTGTTTTTGGTTAAGCCAATTTCATCCACCACCAAAACCCGGTGCATGGTGCTTTCTCCAATGGTGAGCCAAATGGTGAGGGTAATGAATGCGCCAATGAGAAGCGGACCTAAAATCGTCATGATAATAAACGATTTTTTTCTCACGCGTGTGAGGTATTCACGACCAATGATTAATCCTACCTTACCCATGTTGCAAATTTTGTTGGTTCACCGCTTCAATAAAAATATCGTGCATTCCGGGTATTATTTCTTTTACGCTGCTTATTTCTACATTCGGAATTAATGCGGACAATAAATTGTTAATGGTGTTGTTGTGCAGCAATTTTATTTTCGCTTTAAAATGCTGATTGTCGATTTGCTCTCTGTCGATTAATTCAAATCCTGCCCAAAGTGCATTGGCAAAGGCAATCATATTTCCCGAAAATTCAATTTCGATGGTGTGTGTTCTGAATTTTTTGCGAATGTCCTGAACCTTTCCATCGAGAATAACGCGCGAGTTGTTGATCAATGCAATTTCATCACACATTTCTTCTACCGATCCCATATTGTGGGTGGAGAAAATAATGGTGGTTCCTTCATTGCGTAAACGGAGAATTTCGTTTTTGATTAATTCGGCATTAATCGGGTCAAAACCACTGAATGGTTCATCCAGAATAAGTAACCGCGGTTTGTGCATCACGGTAGTGATAAACTGCACTTTTTGCGCCATCCCTTTTGAGAGGTCTTCAATTTTTTTATTCCACCAGGGTGCAATTTCAAATTTCTCAAACCATTCGTTCAGTGTACGGATTGCATCGCGCTTGCTCATTCCTTTTAAGCGAGCCAAATAAACGGCCTGTTCTCCCACCTTCATCTTCTTGTATAAACCGCGCTCTTCGGGTAAATATCCGATCTGACCCAAATGCTCGGGGGAGAGGGGCTGTCCGTTAAAATACACCTTGCCTTCGTCGGGACCCGTAATCTGATTAATAATACGAATCAGGGATGTTTTACCGGCTCCGTTGGGACCCAATAATCCGTAAATACTTTTTTCGGGCACATCAATGCTTACGCCACTTAAGGCAGTATGTCCCGCATATTTCTTTACGATGTTTTCGGCTTTGAGTAAACTCATGCAATTGCGGTATTAGTCACCGTGTCCGGTGAACATTTCTTTCCAACGCTTAAATATACTCTTTTCTTTTTTGGAAGGATTCGGAGCAAAATTTTCACTCTCTCTTAATTTTTCCAACGTCGCTTTTTCCTCTTTACTTAATTTTTGAGGCGTCCAGATATTGATGGTTACCAACAAGTCGCCCTTCTGATAGCTATCCAGTACCGGTAAACCTTTTGCTTTTAAGCGCAGAATTTTTCCGCTTTGGGTTCCGGGTTCAATGTGAATTTTTGCTTTACCGTCGAGTGTCGGAATTTCTTTATCGCAACCCAATGCAGCATCTGCAAAATTGAGATGTAAATCGAAATGTAAATTGTGTTCGTCGCGTTGCAGGAATTCGTGCGGTATTTCCTCGAACACCACAATTAAATCGCCCGGAATTCCATTGCGCACTGCATTTCCTTTTCCGGTTACCGCCATCTGCATGCCTTCTTCAACACCGGCCGGAATGTTAATGGAAATGACTTCCTCTTCACGCGTGGTTCCTTCTCCATGGCAAGAACCGCATTTATCCGTAATCACACTTCCTTGTCCGTGGCAACTTGGACAAACCTGTGTGGTTTGCATTTGACCGAGGAAGGTTGATGTAACACGGGTAACATGTCCCGTACCTCCGCAAGTGGAACAATTTCTAACGGCGTTTGAATTTTTAGCACCGGTTCCGTTGCAGGTACGGCAATTGACTTGCTTATTGACTTTAATTTTTTTCTCAACGCCTTTGCCGATTTCTTCCAGCGTAAGTTTCACTTTGATGCGGAGATTACTTCCCTTTTGCACTCTGCGTCCTCTTCCGCCTCCGCCACCAAATGCACCACCAAACGCGCCACCGAAAATATCACTGAACTGAGAAAAAATATCTTCCATGTTCATGCCGCCTGAACCAAAACCGGCTCCCGCTGCACCCATACCGGCGTGACCGAACTGATCGTAGCGTTGTTTTTTTTGAGGATCGCTAAGCACATCGTAGGCTTCTGCTGCTTCCTTAAATTTATCTTCCGCTTCTTTATCACCCGGATTTTTATCGGGGTGATATTTCAAGGCCATTTTGCGGTATGCTTTTTTTATTTCATCCGCATCAGCACCCCGGCCAACACCTAATATTTCGTAATAATCGCGTTTCGACATGTTTGTTTTGATTATTGTCCAACTACCACCTTAGCATAGCGAATAACGGCGTCGTTTAGGGTATAACCGTTTTCTACTACATCGATAACTTTTCCTTTTTGACTTTCATCCTGCACAGGGACATTTGCAATGGCTTCGGATATATCAGCATTAAATTCCTGCCCCATCATTTCCATTGGTTTTAATCCTTTACCCTGAAGAATAGCAGTGAATTTATGATGGATCAGGCGGAAACCTTCTTTTACCACTTCAATATCATCTGCCTTTTCATTTGCTTTTATGGCACGTTCCAGGTCGTCAATTACCGGCAAAATGCTTTTGATCACATCCGAACCGGCGCTCTTTAATAATTCAGCGCGCTCACGTGCAGTACGTTTTCTGTAATTATCGAACTCGGCGTAGAGCAATAAATATTTTTTATTCCATTCCTCAATTTCAGCGGCAGGATCTTTTTCTGCACTTTCATTTTTCTGCTCCTGTTCATTCAGCTCCTGCTGCGGAGTCTCCTGATTTTCCTGTTCTTGTTCGTTTTTAATTTCTTCCGTACTCATAATCCAAAAAATTTGCTCAATACAAACTCAAAAAAAAGGCCAAAGTGAGAATGGCGACAATGTGTCAGTATTGGGGTGCAAATGTAGCCTATTCAGCGAATTTCAGAGGAGAAAATGTCGTGTTTCAGAAGGAAGCCACGTAATTATCGATGGCTTTGTGTAGATCGAGTCCGCGCAAGTTCGTGGCTACAATGGTGCCATTGGGATCCAGTAAAAAATTAGCGGGAATGGAATTGACCAAATAGGTGGCTGCCGCAGGCGATTTCCAACCCTGAAGGTCAGATACATGTTGCTTCCAAACCAGTCCGTCTGCTTTTATGGCATTGAGCCAGGCCTCTTTTTTGGTGTCGAGCGAAACACTGTAAATACGAAAACCTTTCGCGTTTTTGAATTTGGCCTTGTTGTATTTGTTCCAGGCTTCTACCAGGTTAGGGTTTTCCTTACGGCAGGGACCACACCAGGAGGCCCAGAAATCGACCAGCACATAATAACCTTTCAGGGAAGAAAGTTTCAATTTTTTGCCTTTCACATCGTTGATCACCAATTCCGGTGCAAGATTGCCCACCGTGGGTGAAGTGCCCTGCAAATTTTCGCTGCGGGGAGCGCTTCCCTCCAGATGAAAAACACCTAAAGTGAAAAACATGAGCGCTAAAGCTCCAAGGGTTAAATTGATCTTGCTCATAAGAGTGGGACCAAAATACAAAAAAATAAGCAGAACATTAATCGTCGCTACCGTCTACAAAGGAGATGTAATTGTAAATAGCTACGCCCGCCAGAACCACCAACAGCACAATTTTTACAAGGAATACGGCTGACATATCTTTGATTTTTAGTAAAGATACGGTCCTGCCGGAGCAGTTAAAGCCGAAAAGTGATAGTCGAAAGAATTAACAGGACAAAATGGTTTTAGGCCCTGTTAAAGGAGTTTAAAGCATGTTAAGCGATCGCATCAGATCATCGCGGTAATTCTTTCCGATAGGAATACTTTTCTGATTGATGTGGATGAAATTATCTTCGATACTTTCAATTTTATCCAAACGCACAATGTAGGAGCGATGCACACGCATAAATTCAGGCGGCGTTAAACGCGATTCAATGTCCTTCATGGTAGAAAGCACAATGTGTTTTCCGTTAGTGGTAAATACATTTACATAATTTCCCAATGCCTCAATGTAAAGGATGTTTTGGGTATGTAATTGCACCAGTCGCGAATCACTTTTAATAAAAATAGATTTAGCCGTATCGCCGGTAAAGGAGGGGCGCGACAGGTTTTTGTGGGCTTTCTCCACTGCTTTCATAAAGCGTGCATGAGAAATGGGTTTTACCACAAAATCAGTTACGCTGTATTCATAACTTTCAACGGCGTATTCACTGTGTGAAGTAATGAGAATAACCTGGGGTAGTACCTCCAGACTTTTGATTAAATCGAGACCCGACATTTTAGGCATGTCCACATCCAGAAAAATCAAATCGACTTCTTCCGATTTCAGAACATTAAAAGCTTCAATGGCAGAGGAACAAATTTTAACTAATTCGAGCTGGTCATTCTCCTTCACCAGATCTTCCATTATGTTTCTCGAAAGTTCGTCGTCGTCGACGATGATGCAACGCATTACCATAGTGTAAATGGATTTAAATTTCGTTTTGAATCACCTTTAATTCATCGATTGCCCTATAACAGGTTTCCTCAATTTCATTAAAGAAATTTTTCAAAGCCTCATCGCCAAGAGTCTCCAAATTAACATATTCTGCCGAACTGAACAAACGGGTAAGACTTTTTATTCCCATGTAGGCTACAATCCCCTTGATTTTATGGAGGGATTCCCGGATCGATTTAAAATCTTTGGCCTCGCCGTGTTTTTTTAAAATCTCCAGTTCATCGGGAAGGTTCGATAAAAAGATGTTGATGTATTTTAAAATCCGGTCTTTGTTGTCCTTGGTTAATTCCTGCAAATGTTCAAGGTCCACCGTTTTAAACCGGGTAAATTTATCCGACAGCTTTACTTTTTTATCGATGATCTTTTTGAGTTTGTTCCCCAGAAAGTTCATGTCGATGGGTTTCGATATATAATCGTTCATTCCTGCTTTAAAACAGCTTTCGGCTACATTCTCCAGTGCGTGTGCTGTCATGGCAATGATGGGTACATCACAGTGCGGGTATTTTAAATTTTTGCGAATGTATTCGGTGGCTTCGTATCCGTTCTTTTTTGGCATTTGAAGGTCCATCAGAATCACATCGTATTTTTTTTCTTTGGCTTTTAGAACAGCATCTTCCCCGTCAACGGCAAGATCGATTTGCATATAGGGATTTGCATCTTTCAGTAAATCGAAAAGAATTTCGCGGTTAATCAGGTTGTCGTCAACAGCAAGGATTTGTATTCCGGATAATGGCTGGTATAAACTTTCATCACTCTCGCGGTGACTCTGCACAATGCCCTGCGATTTTTCGAAGGGGAGGTCCACCGTAAATGTCGTTCCCTCGAGGTATTTACTGTCCACCGATATCTCTCCGTGCTGCAATTCCACCAGTTTCCTGGTGATGGCCAATCCTAATCCGGTGCCGCCTGAATGCTTAATGGTGTGACGCGTTTCTTGTTCGTACTGGTTAAAAATGGTGCTGAGTGAACTTTTTCGGATTCCTTTTCCGGTGTCTTCTACTTCAAAACGAATTACAACAGATTGATCTTTTTCGCTGAGTAATTTGGCCCGGATTACCACTTTCCCCAGATCGGTAAATTTCACCGCATTGGTGGCGAGGTTTAATAAAATTTGGGTGAGATGCTTCGAATCTCCTTTTACAATGGGCGGAATTTTTTCATCGAGTTCTACAATGAACTGCAATCCTTTTTGCTCGGCACGGAATTCTAAAATGTGGCGAATTCCATTGATCACTTCGGTGAAAATAAAATCCACCGGACGAACCTCCACCATGTTGCTGTCGAGCTTTGCTAAATCCAAGATGTCGTTAACGATTAATAAAGCGCTGTCGACAGCCGACTGTATGGTGTTGAGGTATTTTTTCTGACGCTCATCCATGGCGGTTTTCGACAACAATTGTGTACCTCCGGAAATGGCGTTGAGTGGTGTTCTTAATTCGTGACTGGTATAAGCGAGGTAGCGTTCATGCTCGAGCATTTGCTCCCTCAATTGCTCATGTTCATTGTTAAGCTGAGATAGTTCCCGCTGCAGTTCTGATTTTTTTCTTGAAAATATAATCACCGTGATCACCAGTGTAATCAGTAGTATAACTGATATGGATATCCAAATGATCATTTCAAGGTTGAAATTTGGAATCAGGAAATCAGAGTCGCTTAATCTCTGCGCCTAATTTATTCAGACGAACGTCGATGTTCTGATAACCGCGGTCGATCTGTTCAATATTGTGGATTACACTTTTTCCTTCGGCACTAAGTGCAGCAATCAACAATGAAACACCGGCACGGATATCCGGCGAAGTCATGGTTACACCACGCAACGGAAACTGACGATTCAATCCAATTACGGTAGCGCGATGCGGATCGCACAAAATGATTTGCGCACCCATATCGATCAGTTTATCTACGAAGAATAATCTGCTCTCGAACATTTTTTGGTGAATGAGAACCGAACCTTTTGCCTGGGTGGCTACCACTAAAACAATTGATAATAAATCCGGCGTAAATCCTGGCCAAGGTGCATCGGCTATGGTTAAAATGGAACCATCGATGAACGATTCCACTTCATAACTTTCCTGTGAGGGAATAAATAAATCATCACCACGCAATTCCATTTTTATTCCCAATCGCGAAAACACTTCAGGAATCATTCCCAATTCCGGATAGGCAACATTTTTAATGGTGATTTCAGATTGCGTCATGGCTGCAAGTCCAATAAACGATCCGATTTCAATCATATCCGGTAATAGTTTATGTTCACAACCGTGAAGGTATTCTACTCCTTCGATGGTAATGAGATTGGAACCTACACCCGTAATTTTTGCGCCCATGCGGTTCAGCATTTTACACAATTGCTGAATGTAAGGTTCGCAGGCTGCATTGTAAATGGTGGTTTTGCCTTTTGCAAGAACAGCCGCCATTATGATGTTAGCCGTTCCCGTAACTGAAGCTTCATCCAGCAACATGTATGTTCCTTTCAGATTACTAGCTTCTACACGGTAAAAATTTTCTTTGGAATCGTAATTAAATACAGCACCCAGTTTTTGAAATCCCAGAAAGTGAGTGTCTAAACGTCGGCGACCAATTTTATCTCCACCCGGTTTCGGAATATATCCTTTCCCGAAGCGGGCTAAGAGTGGACCAACAATCATAATGGATCCTCTCAATCCACCCCCACGATTTTTAAAATCATCGGAGTTGAGGTATTCCATGTTTACTTCTTTCGCTTCAAAAGAAAAAGTTCCTTCTTCCAGCTTTTCCACTTTAACACCCATTGCCTGCAAGAGGGAAATGAGTTTGTTTACATCGATAATATCCGGAACATTTCGAATGATTACTTTCTCGGGTGTAAGTAAAACAGCACTGATAATTTGCAATGCTTCATTTTTAGCTCCCTGAGGAACCAGCTCCCCTTTGAGTCGTTTACCTCCGGTAATTTCAAATGTTCCCATAGATCAATATCTTTTCTTGTTCTTGTGTTTGAAGTTTTTGTTCCAGTGTTTTTTCTTCTGGAAATTACCCTGACGTTGTTCCTGACCACCACCCATGGCTTTATTGGTCAATTCAATATCCTTCAGTTCGATTTTTCCGGAAGAGAGGGATTTTAATTGCTCAAAAATAACTTCATCGGTTACCGTATCTCTGTTCCAGGTGAGGTACGAACGCTTCATTAAATTGGCAATGGTTAAAATCAATGCTTTCTTTTCTTCGCCTTCTTCAAATTCAACCGCTTTCTGAATCATCATTTCTATGGTTTTTCCATAGTGACCAAAACGAATATTCTTTTTAGGATATTCAACCCGGTTTGGTTTTTCATGAAATTCTTCGGGACTTGGTTTCGGATATGGAGAATCCACATCCAGTTTAAAGTCGGAAATCACAAATAAGTGCGTCCATAATTTGTGCCTGTAATCTTCCACATCACGCAGGTGAGGGGCTAACTGACCCATTACCGAAATAATGGCATTAGCAACTTTGTTTCGCTCTTCACGATCGGCAATGCTCATACAGTATTCAACCATATGCTGCACATTTCTGCCGTACTCTGGAATAATTAATTTGGGCCGCTGGGTATTGTAGCTTAAGTCCGTGTTTTCAGTCATTTTACAACGGTAATAGATGCTTTAAAGATAGGAAAAATAATACAGCCAACAATTCATGTGGAAATTGGCTAAAAATGAAAAATCCTCCCGATAAAGGAGGATTTTTCGCTATGAAGGGTATGTTTTATTTAATGTTTACGGCATCATTCCAGCTAATGGTGTTACCGGTACCATTTGTAGAAGTATTGCTTTCAATTTTGCTGTGTTCAATTTCTTCGGTAGGCGAAGCGCTGTGTCCACCACCGTTAATTGCAATATGCGGAGCAATAATCAATGAAACGATCGACATTAATTTGATCAGGATATTCATCGAAGGACCGGAAGTATCTTTAAACGGATCTCCAACAGTGTCTCCGGTAACGGATGCTTTGTGTGGTTCAGATTTTTTGTAGAAAGTCTCGCCATTGATCACAACTCCTTTTTCGAAGGATTTCTTAGCATTATCCCAAGCACCACCAGCATTGTTTTGGAACATTCCCATTAATACGCCTGATACAGTTACACCGGCTAATAATCCACCAAGAACTTCGGGACCAAAAACGAATCCAACTAAAACCGGTACAGTCAATGCAATGGCTCCGGGAAGAATCATCTCGCGGATAGATGCTTTGGTAGAAATCTCAACACATTTTTCATATTGAGGTTTTGCTTTGTATTCCATGATACCAGGAATTTCGCGGAACTGGCGACGAACCTCGTTCACCATGTCCATCGCTGCTC
>JAIBBF010000051.1 GCA_019694795.1 Flavobacteriales bacterium
CTGATCTTAATATACGAAAAAAGCCCTGAATTCAGGGCTTTTAATACGCTTGGTTAAGCCGGACATTCTGGTAATCCAGCAGAAAAATCCACCACTAAGCGGGATTTTTTATTATTTACTTTGTTTTTGCTTCGGTTCCTTTTTGGTTTTATCCTTTGCCGGTTCCGGATTCTTTTTCTCCTCTTTTTTTGGAGCTTCTTCTTTTGGTTTTTCTTCGGTCTTATTCAGATTTACTGTTTTACCTAATTTCTTCATGTGGAACTCAAACAATTTTTCAGCTTGCTCCGCTTCAATTTGTTTGGCAATAATGCGCTTGTCTTTATCCAGTAAAAATACTTTTGGAGTACTGTAAATATCGAAGGTGGTTCTGTAATTGAGCGATTTTAAATCTGTTTTGCCGGTGGTAATCCACTCACGCGCCATATCCTGATCGGAATATACTTTTTCGGGAACAGCCACATTGATGAATTGCATGTCGTTATCGCGAATGAATTTTTTCCATTTTTCATTGTGATCTGAACTTACCGAATAAATTTCCAGTCCTTGTCCTTTTAACCGCTTATACAACTCTGCGAACTTAGGCATCTCTTTTTTGCAATGTCCGCACTCCGGATCCCAGAAAATTAATAAAGTAAAATCGGCTTTTACATCCGGTAGTCTTCTCCACACCATGTTGGAATCGGGTAAGGATAATGGATGTGCCACTACTCCACATAAAATGGGAGAAAGTTCTTCTGCGCGTTCAACAATTTTTTTCACTTTATCTTCTTCCAGCCAGAACGCTTTTCCTGTTTTGTAGTATTTATAGGCCAGGTGCACAAATGCGGCATCCATACACATGATTTTCGACGATTCGAACGTGTAGGTCAGGTAATGCACGGTGTATTTGAACATGTCTTTATTATCGAGCATTTGTCCGATTAAACGATCCGATTCCGCAATCATGGAGTCGGGGTCCTGCACCACCATATTTTTAAAATAGTTTTCGAGTTTATTGTGGAAGAAGGTACAACGCACTAAGCTGGGATCTTTAAAATCGACATGATCCCAATAGTGTGCTTTTGCAAATTTGTAGGCAAACAATGAATCTTTCGGTGATCCGTCTGCATTTTTAGGTGCTTCGGGAATTTCCACATCTACCGACATGCGGATTACTTTAGCGGTAAGGGAAGTTGGATTATCGTTGAACAAAGTCGCTTGTTTCTCTTTCACTTTTTTATCCAGAGCATTCAATTGATTTTTTAAATCTTCATACTCCTTGCTCTTCGGATCGGCTGTTTTCATTTTTTCACGTAAGGGTTCCGATTCTTTGCGGCGCTCGTTAATAAAATGAATGTAATCGTAGAACAATTGGTTTTCTTTCGATTTGGTCACCACCATATGTCCATACATATCCGTTGTATCGGTACTCATTACTACATTTTCGTTATTGAGCACGATTTCGAAAAATTTTGTACCGGGTAAAACCACGGCATAAACTCCGGGTTCGTAGGTTTTTTTAGTTCCGAAAACAAAATTTCCATCTTTATCGGCTCTGGCTGTATCGCTGTAAAAAAGTTTATTCCCGAAATAATAGGCCAGATGTACATCGGTGTCCTTAACACCCTTCACTTTAAATTTCAATGTCGGGTTTTGCGCATTTCCGGCAATGGAAAAACCCAGAACGATACCGGCAAGCAACAACATTTTTTTCATGGTAGGTCTATTTTTAAATCTAAAATATTCGTTCAAATTAAATGACTTCTGTAATTAACAAATCATTAACCTCATCCTTGCAAAGTCTTTGCCAAACGTCGCAAATTGAGTACAATGTTGATTCCATTTAACAACATGTACAGCAAAAATAAGAGCAATCCGCTTATCCAGGTCCACATCGCTATAGATTCCGGTATTTCCATTTCATAGGCTTTAAGATATTTTAACAATTCTGCTTTAGCGAGGAATAATCCCACATAAGCTACTACCATCACCAGGGTGATGGTAATGGCAGAGTAAGCAATATAACGTTTGGCCAGTGTGCTGTGTTTATAACCCATAAGCAATAAAACGCGGAGCTCGTAATTGGCTTTGGAAATGAGGATCTGGCTGTATTGTATAAATCCGAGCAGGGATAACAACACAATGATTCCGCCAACAAAAAGGAAAATGCTTAACAATACAATCAAAATAGTTTTAACCCGGCTTCCCCGCAAATTTTCACGGTTGGTATCGAGTCCTTTTTCATCCATCATGCGCGCTATACCCGGATGCGAAATATCGGTAACGGCAAGGATGAGGCGTGAAGGATTTTCTTGCTGACGAACACTAAAGTTCCGGTTGGCATAACGCAGAAAATTAAGCGGAACCAGAATGGTATTAATGCGATCTGAAAATCCGACAATCTTACCCCGGTAATTGATTTCGGAACTGCCTTTGATTTTAATTTTTAGCGTAAGCATTTTGAATGCTTTTTCACTGAGCGGAGGCAAACCCTGACTAGGACCGAATCCGAAATTAAAGGCATCGAGATAGGTGGAAGGTAAAATGACGGGGACTTCAATATTTCCTTCTTCCCAATACCAGTTTTTGGAACTGATATCAATAAAACGATCCGGAACGGCTTCGAAAAATGCATCGGTAAAAATATCTTTTGTACCGGGAATTCCGGAAATGGCCGCGAAAACTTTAAACTGACTACTCTCAAAAATTCCGACTTCCTCCACAAAGGGATAATCCATTAAATCGGATATTTCGCCGGATGAAAATCCCAATGATCCGGCACCTAATGTATTGAGCGTTGATACACTTTTCTGAACCACCAGATAATCGGCTCCCAGCAAGTCTCTCTTTTTGGTAAGCGCTTCTTTCAGATCAATAAAAAACTGAATGCTCACCAATAAAATAAACACCCCTGCAATGGCGCCCAGAGAGGCGAAAAACAATTGGAGCGGACGCTGACTGCGGAGTAAAACCTTTCTTAACATCAGAGCTTGTATTTCTGGTTAAACGAAAGATTAAAATCAGACCCCAATGAAACCATGAGTACACTGGCGCCATTTTTTAAACTGATTTCCCGAATCAATTCAGCCGCTTTAAAAATATTGTCGTTGTCGATATGACTAAATGGTTCATCCAGAAAAAGCCATTGATACGGTTGCAGCAATGCACGCACAATGGAAACGCGTTGTTGTTGACCGATGGATAATGTTCCGCAGCGTTGTTGCCATTTATCTGCGAGTCCAACCCGGCTTAACATTTCCTTTATTTCCTCAATAGAAAACTGATTGCTGAGTCTGTTTTTTATACGAAGATTTTCTTCCACGGTGAGTGTGGGAATCAGCCGGAGATCCTGCATCACCATACTGATTTTTCGCTGGCGTATTTCGGCCCAATCGTTCAGTGAAAAACTGCGGATGTTTTTACCATCGATGCGAATTTCTCCTTTATAATCACTGCGCATTCCAAAGAGAAAAGACAACAATGAAGTTTTTCCCGTTCCCGAAGGAGCAAGCACCAGCGCATCGCCCGACTGAACGAACGTAATGCTGTTTCTCCAAATGCTATCCGGAGAAAAAGACTGGTCCTTCATAGGAACCGGCAGAACCTGATTTAAATGAATTTCCACGCTATTGAATAGACGAGGGAAATACCCCCGGTTGCTTATTCGTGAATAAATAGTGCTGTAGCAACACCATTTTTTCCATTGCAACGAACCAGGTAAGTCCCCGCATTGAGCGATTCAACATCCACTTGTACCTGATTGCTACCGGAAAAGCTTTTCGTTAACACCAATTTCCCCTGTAAATCGTAAATCATAACGCTGTTCAACTCATCACCCTGCAGGGTGATGAAAGAAGAGGCCGGATTGGGGAATAAACGAATGGGATGAGCAGCAGAAAAATCGTTAACACTCAATTGCAAATCGGCCCATACGTGAAAATTATCCAGACAGAGAATGAATTTATCTACCGAAGAATGATGAACTGCGAGGTAAATGGTTTGACCGGCGTAGGCATCCAAATCCAGCGTTAAATCGGTCCAGTCCGGCGAAGCTTGTTCAACCACCACAAGGGTATCGGCAAAATCATTCAATGCCGTTCCGCTAACCGAAACCAGCACCTCAAACATTTCTGCATAGGCAGGATCTTTCGATTTGTACTGAAAAAAGAATTGATTTCCATTGGCCTGCATGGTGAGTGCTGGTAGAATGAGGTAATTACTTGCAGTATCTGCCGGCGTAAACCAGGAGGTAGCCACCAGAATGGAATCGGATCCGGTAATGGTATCGTAATCCACATGCATGGCAAAAGCATCACCTGTGATTGAAGCTACTGCTGCTGCCGGTTGAGAAGTATCGTTATCGATGGAAAGCCATCCTGCGGGAAAGCCAGCATTAAAATCTTCATTGAGCAGATTAATCAGCTGCGAATGAGCGTTGAACTGACAAAACAAACAGATGAAGGCAATAAACAGTATCGATTTTTTCATGTCCAAATTTAACAAAATGAACGACTCGGGAAACGAATTATTTTGTTGGTCAGGGTAAATACAAGTTTTTAACAATGGAATCTGGTAGGTCCAAATTTGTGATTTTTGTGCCGTGACTGAAAACAGGACCAAGAGCGGATTTTTTGAGCGTATTGCCGAGGGCTATTTTTACGGCTCGGGCAATGAACATTATCTTTCGCATCGGTTTGATGAGGAATTAACCAAGCAGCAATTAAAAAGCGTCAGGTCGGTTAAACTTCAGGCCTTGTCCTTATCGGCAATAGCCGGAATGCTGGGTGTTATTTTGCTCTACCTCCCACCCCATTGGTTTCCCGAATTTTTCACCTTGTGGACCTTCCCTTTAAACCTTTGGGGAAGCACTTTTGAAATTCCGCTTTTTTCTACCCTTTACGGATTGGTTTTGGCAGTGGCAGAAATTTATTTTCTGGTGTTCATTAACATCCGGGCCGTACACCGTTTAGCCATTGTATGCGGATTTCCACCCAAAGAAGATCCGGAGTACGATATGCATATTCGTTCGCTGGTGAATATTGGTGTAGAAAAAAATGCCAAAAACGAATTGAGCATCGGATTAAATCCCTGGCAAGGTTATAAGCGCTATCATCTCATTTTATTGTTTGTCTGGAACAAAGTAAAAGCCAGTCTCAGCAATATCCTTTTTAAAATGATCATCCGCAGAGTGCTGGGTCGCTATGCGCTCCGGATATGGGTAGACCTTGCGGGAATTCCCGTAATGGCGATCTGGAATGCCATTGCTGCCAACAATGTATTTGAACATGCCAAAGTGCGTATACTGGCACCATCGGTGATTCAATATTCACTGCTTTATTTGCAAAACAAGCATAAGGACGAAGCATCGTTTCGGCACCTTAGCTACGACATTCTCCAATTTTTAGCCATTAAAAAACGTTCCTTCCACGAAAACCATTATCTACTTTCCATCAATCTCTTACGCACCTTTAATATCGATCCGAAACAGGAGCATGAGCTGGGCGACGATTTTTATGAAAAAATAAAAGGGCTTCATCCGGAAGTAAAAGAAGATATTGCCCGCTTGTTACTCATCGGAATTATCATCGACGGATCACTTTCCTTTCAGGAAAAACGTTCCATCCGCGATATGCAGGAACACGGAATTTTTCCCTATAGCATGGAGGAAGTCAAACTTTGCATGCAGGAATTTGTTTCGGGAAAAGGAATCGGTATGTTGAAGAACAAATTGGGGATGCAATTTGTATCTTAGTTTATTATTGGCAGGAATCATGAGAGAACAATTGTTTATCGATAAAGAATATGAAGAAGAATTTCAGCGCTTACAAGTTGAATTGCTGAAGCTTCAGAAGTGGATGATTAAAAAAAGAAAACGTCTTGTTATTCTTTTTGAAGGAAGAGATACCGCTGGTAAAGGTGGAGCCATTTATTGGTTCTCACGCTATCTTAATCCACGTCAGTTTAGAATTGTTGCTCTTTCTAAACCAACAAAACTGGAAAAGGGACAATGGTATTTTCAACGCTACGTAACGCATTTGCCCAATGCCGGAGAAATGGTGTTTTTCGACCGCAGTTATTATAACCGCGCAGTAGTAGAACCGGTGATGAATTTCTGCACCACGCAGCAATATGAATTGTTTATGAAACAAGTGGTGGAGTTTGAACATCTGCTGGTAGAAGCAAAAACAAAAATCATTAAGTTCTGGTTCTCCATTGATGTGGATGTACAAAAGAAACGCCTTTCCGAACGGGTAAATAATCCCTTAAAACACTGGAAGCTTTCTACAGTAGATATGGAAGCACAGCGAAAATGGCATGAGTTTACCCGCTACAAGGAAATCATGTTCGAAAAAACGCACAGGGATTATAGTCCATGGATTATTGTAAACGGAAATCATAAACCCAAAGCGCGGATGGAAGCGATTCGTTATGTGTTATCCTTGTACGATTATGAGGATAAGGACATGAGTCTGAATTATAGTCCCGACCCCGACTGGCTGGTGGTATATAACGGAAATCCGAATCCGTTTACTTCTGCCAAAGCTAAAGTAATGAGTGATGATGAATCCTGAGTTTCGTTTTTTCGGTTCCGTTGAAGAAATGATGGAACAGTTTCCATTGTTGAAATTACTTACGCCTGGTCTGGATCAGCATTCCACTACTCAAATGCTCCGCGAAATGATTCAATCGGGATACCGCATGCTGGGATTGTTTGAAGGTTCAACCTGTTTGGGATTATCCGGTATTTGGGTGGCCACTAAATTATATAGCGGAAAATACCTCGAGATCGACAATTTTGTAACGCATCCGGATTACCGTTCCAAAGGCATCGGAAAATTATTGATTGAAGAAATTGAGCGGATAGCTCAGAAGGAAAAATGTAAAGTGATTATGCTGGATGCTTACACCGTAAATACGGAAGCCCATCGCTTTTATTTTAGAGAAGGATTTGTGGTAAAGGGATTTCATTTTATTAAAACGCTCTGAGCATGCAGACTCTTATTTTATTACATGGTGCAATTGGATCTGCCTCTCAATTGCAAAGCGTGAAAATTGAACTGGAAAAAAAATTTGAAGTGCATTGCCTTGAATTTTCAGGTCATGGCTCCACTCCATTTCAAGCTGAATTTTCCATTGCTCAATTTGCCAACGAATTAGAAAACGCATTTATCAAATGGGGCGATTGTCCCGTTTTCGGTTACAGCATGGGTGGATATGTTGCCTTGTATCATGCTTTGCATTACGGAAGAAAAAATCACCCGGTTTTTACATTGGGCACCAAATTCAAATGGGATCCTGATATTGCTGCGAAGGAAAGTAAGATGCTAAACCCGGAAAAAATAGCTGAAAAAATTCCTGCCTTTGCGCAGCTGCTGGAAGCCCGGCATCCGGCTTATGGCTGGAAAAAGGTATTGGAGTCCACCGCCGAAATGATGTTGCGCATGGGAGAAAAAAATCCATTGAGCATGGATGATTTTAAGTCCATATCCAATCCCTGCCGAATCTCCATTGGCGACCGCGATGAAATGGTGACTTTATCGGAGACGCTTGAAGTTTATCAGTCGCTCCCTCATTCTTCGCTGATTGTTTTTCCGGAAACAAAACATCCGATTGAAAAAGTGAATACGCAACGAATTTTAATGGAAGCAGAATTGTTTTTTCTATCCAGGTGAACGAGCAACTTCATATTGAAATCATAGGCGATCATTCGTCTTCAGACACCGTGCTGGTATTTTTACATGATGCCATCGGTTCTGTTTCGCAATGGAAAGATTTTCCCCAGTTACTTTGTAAACAAACTCATTTACCCGGACTCCTTTACGATCGAAGTGGACACGGAACATCGGGTCCATTAACCGGACATCGTCAACCTGATTATATGCATCGCTATGCCTGGGATGAACTAGCGGCTGTAGTGCAATCTGAACTCCGGGATAAAAAAATGATTTTGGTTGGACATTCCGATGGTGGTTCCATTGCTCTTTTATTTGCTTCTCAATTTCCGCAACAAGTGAAAGCCATTATTACCATGGCGGCCCATGTGTTTGTAGAGGAGATTACACTTGACGGAATACGAGCAACCCGCGATACATTTGCGGAGGGTGATTGGATGAACAAACTCAAAAAACATCATGGCAACAACACTGAATCCATTTTTGAAGCCTGGTGGAAAACCTGGTTGTCGCCCGGGTTCAGAAACTGGAATATCGAAGATCGTTTAACACATGTTGTTTGTCCTGTTTTCGCGATTCAGGCTAAGGACGATAATTACGGCAGCGAAAAACAAGTGGATGCGATTCTCCATGGCATTTCCGGTGCAGGTGAAAAGTGGATGATCGACGGAAAGTGTGGACATGCCCCCTGGAAAAGCAGAACAGATGAAGTGGTTTCTGCTATTGCACATTTTATTCATCAATATTGCTGAGTATGCAAGAACATCACCTGGTGATACCAAAAACTGCGCGCTATTTTTCGAGCGGAGAATTAAATTCGCACACCAAAGAAATTTGGGTGATTTGTCACGGCTACGCGCAATTGGCCAATTTCTTTTTACGCAAGTTTGATCTACTCAACGCTCCTCACCGTTACCTCGTTGCCCCCGAAGGATTGCATCGTTTTTATCAGGAAGGAAGTGCGGGACGTGTTGTGGCTTCGTGGATGACCAAAGAAGATCGTTTAAACGATATACAGGATTACGTCAACTTTCTCGATCTATTAAGTGAATCGCTCTTACAACAAGCGCCGGATGCAAAAATTTATGTGTTTGGATTTTCGCAGGGTTGCGCTACCGTAAGCCGATGGATTTCGCTGGGTAAAACACGATGTGAAGCCTTAATTCTCTATGCCGGTGTTTTTCCTCCGGACATGAATTTCGATGTAAGCAAAGAGGCGCTGAGTAACACCAAAGTGATTTTAGCCAATGGCGATGAGGATGAATTTTTAAGTGAAAAGGATTGGAAATTGCAGTCGGAAGAACTGAACAATAAGGGAATCCGTCATGAATTGGTCCGATTTAACGGAAAACATGCCATTTATCCCGAGGCATTGAACAAAATACTGAAGGCAGTGTTCTGATTTTTTGCTATTTTGCTTCTGCCTACAACCGATGAGAAAACTACTGCTCCTCTTTATTATCCTGTTCCAGTGCTTCCCCCTGCTGGCAACGGATGTTCCGCTCATCGTAATTGATGAACATATCCTTGGTAAATCCATTGCAAGGATGTCGGTGCATCTCGAAGATCCCGATAAAAAACTGCGCATTGAGGACATTCTCAATGATTCGAGTCTGCAATTTGTTCCCACCCGCGAAAACACCGAAAATCTCAACTTTACGCATTCCGGATTTTGGTTTCGTTTCCGTGTAAAAAATACATTACCAAAAGATGTTGTTTTCTTTTTAGAAACGGCGCGTCCGGTTACCAATAAAGTTATTCTCTACCAGGTAAATAAAAACCAGGTGGTACGCACCTTCGAAAACGGCGATAACCTCCCCTATTCGGCACGCATCATTAAACACCGTAAAATTCTTTTTCCCATTCAGCTGAACGATAACAACGAAAGGGAATTTGTGATTTACGTTGAAAGCGATGGTGAAGTGGTTACCATGCCTTTGATTTTTTGGCGACCCCAACAATTCATGGAGCATGATTATTTTATGCAGTTGTTCCATGGACTTTTCTATGGGGTATTGTTATTTGTAGCGGTTATTTATTTCTTCTTTTTTGTAGCACTCCGTGAACGATCCTTCCTCTATTATGTGCTCTACGTTTTGTTTATGGCTTCCCTGCAGTTTTCACTCGACGGGATGTCGTACCAATTACTTTTTTCCAATTCTCCTTATTGGGCCGATCACTTTGTGATGTTGTCGGCCGCCGGTGCGGTTTGGTTTGTGTTGTTGTTCGGAAGCAGTTTCCTGAAATTAAAAGATCATGCTCCGGGTTATTATAAAATTTACAGGATTATTGTTCCGATTATCGGCGCCATTTTCTTTTACGGATTTATTCCCGGACCCGGTTATTTCCTCGCTTATCCACTGGTAAATGCGGCGACTTTAATTTCAACTTTGTTGACTTTAACCACCATTTTCTATCTTAAATTTAAAGGTAAACCGGTCGACTGGTTTTTCCTCTCCGCTTTTTCCCTGCTGATTATTTCGGTGATGATTTTTATTCTGGGCCAGTTTAATTTTATTGAGGACAAAACCGTAACGGAAAGTATTCTCAAACTAGGAAGTGGACTCGAAGTAATTTTCCTTTCTCTATCTCTTGCCCGCAAATACCGCGAATTGCAGGAAGGTAAAGAACAAGCTCAGCGCGAATTATTAGTGCAGCTGGAAGAAACCAATAAACTCACTGCCGAAATAAATATTCGTCTCGAAAAACAAGTAAAGGAACGCACGCGCGAAATTGAGCATCAGAAGGAAGAGTTGCAGGAAAAAAACAAGGAGATTCTCGACTCCATCAACTATGCGCGCAGAATTCAATATGCCATTTTACCTCCCGATGAACTGGTAAAAGAAACCTTACCCGATGCATTTATCCTTTACAAACCCCGCGATATTGTAAGTGGCGATTTTTATTTTACCTATCCCGTCACCACCAGTGGTGATACCCCACGAAATCTTTCTCTTTTTGCAGCAGCAGATTGTACCGGACATGGCGTTCCCGGTGCTTTCATGTCGATATTAGGCACGAATATTTTACGTTCCACCCTGGTTCAGCCCAATGTAAATACGCCCGGACAAGCGCTTGATTTTTTAAATGCACAAATAATTTCTTCCCTGTCGCAATCCTCTTCCGATGTTGCCATTCGCGACGGAATGGATATCGCTTTATGTGCGTTGGATCACAGCAGCAGAACCTTGTATTATGCAGGGGCCAATTTACCGTGCTGGATTTTTTCTGCCAATGGTGAATTCATTGAATTATCTCCCGATAAACAACCCATCGGAAATTACGGAACCAATAATCCCTATACCAATCACAGTCACCAATTAAACCCGGGCGACATGATTTATATTTTCTCAGATGGATATGCCGATCAGTTTGGCGGACCAAAAGGAAAAAAATTCAAATACAGTCAACTTCGTGAGCTTTTTTCAGCTATTCGTCCCAAATCCTTAGACGAACAAAAGAAAGAGCTTGAAAATGCGTTTTCTTTGTGGAAAGGAAATCTCGACCAGATTGATGATGTGTTGGTAATTGGTGTAAGGGTGATTTAATTTTTTTATTGTTTACTATGAAAAAAACTTCTTTCATACTTGGAAGTGCGCTTATTGCCGGTTTTTTTATTATAGCAGAAAGTTGTACTAAAAAATCCGCCGAACCTTTGGTTTGTTTTCAGGAGGATGTTTTGCCTTTGATGATTTCACACTGTGCAACGTCTGGTTGTCACAATCCGGTGGATCACGAAGAAGGTTATGATTTTACCAGCTACGAAGGGATAATGAAAGGCGTAAGTAAAGGTCATGCCCGCCGCAGTGAAATTGTGCACGTTATTCGCGAAGGTGAAATGCCTCCTGCGGGTTATCCGCAATTAACGGATGATGAATTAACCGCTATTGAGCGCTGGATTGATTTGGGTGCCGTAAATTCTTCCAATTGCAATTCGGGTGGCTGTGATACTGCCGTGTTCACTTATTCAGGCGCCATCCAACCTATGCTTCAAACCTATTGCGTGGGTTGTCACTATAACGGCGCTCCGAATGCTCCTTACGATCTGAGCAATTTTACCGAAGTACAGGGCATTGCCTTAAATGGCGTTTTAACGGGTGTGGTTAACCACGAAAACGGATATGTACCGATGCCTTCGAATGGTCCGCAATTAAGCGATTGTCAACGCACCGTTATCCAGAAATGGATTGATGCAGGTGCACCGAATAATTAAAAAAAAAAAGCGGAAGATGTTCTTCCGCTTTTTTTTTAGCAACATCCTCCCCCATCATAATGCCAGGTGGATGCTGAAATAAAAATATCTTTTCTGTTCAATGCCTCTAATGCAGCCGCTGTTTTATCGCAAACTGCCAGGGGTTGATTCGGCATCAGGACATGTCCCTTCTGATCATCAAAACATTCTTCCGATCCGAAATAGATCGCTGTTTTTCCCGTAAACACACAGGGTCCGTCTGCCGGCATAGGATCTTTTATAGCGCACACTTCCACACTTTCGATATAGATGAGTGTATCCGTGGCGTAATGTTCCGGATCCAACACACGATAAGGCCTGCGCGCGCGAATTTCCACGGTTCCGAATCCCACCGATGTAATCATATCTACATATTCTTTCAGCGAAATGACCCCACTTAAGCAGGCCGCACGCAAACGTTCGTCGTTACGCAATGCATCCGGAATAAAATGTTCCGAAACCGGATCACTCATTACCAGTCGACCGTTCGGTTTTAGAACGCGGTACATTTCCTGAAGTGCTTTTTTTAAATCGTCAACTTTAAAAATATTAAAGAGACAATTTTGTGCAGCCACATCAATGCTATTGTCCTCCACTGGTAAATGCAAGGCATCGCCCTTTTTCAGATCCACGAAGGAGGATTTAAACCAGGGATTTAATTTTTCGGCTTCCGTAAAATTTTTACGCGAAGCTTCCAGCATTTCATCCACTACATCAACCCCAACTACGGAATGATCTTTTCTGCTGAAATAAGCAAACTGCAACAATTCCATTCCCCCGCCCACTCCAACATACAACACGCGCGGAGAACCGGATAAATCGCGTGGTTCAACCGTGCTTCCGCATCCGTAATTCATTTGCTGCATGATCAGCGGAATTTCCAGATCAGGCAATTTCCAAATGGGCGTGGTGGTGCAACACAATCCCACATCGGGTGTTAATGCTGCTTCTTTATAAAAATTTTTGGTGGTATGCAGGTAATCCGACATCGTATCTCTTTTTAATGGTTCAGGCATTCAATTCGCGGATAAATCCCTCGAAAAGTGTACTCAATTTTAGTTCTGCCTTTCCGGCTACTTCAATAATTTCTGCAATGTTGACCGGCTTTAAATTTTCCGGATCGCATTCGTCGGTAATCACCGATATGGCAATCACCTTCATATCCATATGCCGTGCAACAATAACTTCCGGCACCGTGCTCATCCCAACAGCATCTGCACCTATGCGGTGAAGAAAACGATATTCACCGGCCGTTTCCAGATTTGGACCCGTAACAGCCACGTAGACGCCTTCCATTAATTCAATTCCGTTTTTATGGGCAACGGACTTCATTGTAGAACGAAATGTACTATTGTAAGCTTCGCTCATATCCGGAAAACGGGGACCCAGCTCATCGATATTTTTTCCGATTAAGGGATGTGCAGGAAGTAAATTAATATGATCGCGGATCAACATTAAACTTCCTTTTTTATAATTCAGATTCATTCCTCCCGCCGCATTGCTGATCATTAATGTTTCCACGCCCAATAATTTCATCACACGAATGGGAAAAGTGATTTGCTGCATGTGGTAGCCTTCGTAATAATGAAAACGTCCGTTCATCGCCAGCACTTTTTTCCCCCCAATGGTGCCATAGATTAATTTTCCGGAATGAAATTCCACCGTAGAAACCGGAAAACCCGGAATGGATTCATAAGGGATTTCTTTCATGACCTCCATGCGCGTAATCAGATTTCCCAATCCGGTTCCCAATACGATTCCAATACATCCATGTGGAATTCCTTCTTTCGATAGAAAATCGGCTGTGGATTTTATTTGTTCTAAACTGATCATTTAACGTGTGCTTTGTAGTAACGTAATAATTCTTCAATCTCAACACCCCGTCTGTATTTCATGTGCAATCGCGCAAAGTGAAACTGGAGACGGAACACTCCGTTTTCTTTATATCGTCTGGCAGATGTAATGATGTCCTTTTGAATCACCGCAAATGCAGATTCCTTTTTTAAACGGGGAATAATTTCATTGTCCTCAAAAATAACATACTTTTCATTAAAAGCCCCGGCGCGTTCAAAGAGCGATTTGGTTACGAATAAACTCTGATCGCCTCCGCGGCATAAATCAGAATTAAACCGCGTTAACCAACCGAAAAAGCGAAGTAATACATGGCGCGAATCAAATTTCATCCGGAAACATCCACATTCATTTCCCTTTTTTACCTGCTCCACAATGAGTCGGTCGAACTGAACCGGCGGCAAACTATCGGCATGCAGAAACCAGAGAATTTCAAAGTGAGCTTCCTGAGCACCTTTGTTCAGTTGTAGAGGTCGACCCCTCTCCGATGGAATAAGTCGGACCATTTCGCCCTGTACCACTGCCTGCGTTCCATCTGTACTACCACCATCCACCACCAAAATTTCGCCGATATATCCGGAAGAGCGAGATTGCAATTCCTTCAGCAAACCCGGAAGTGCGGCAACTTCATTGAGGACCGGTATAATAACGCTGATTTTCATAAGGAGAATTGCGAACGGATATGTTCCGGTAAATCTTCAAATTCATCAATATCATTCAACTCCGGCAATAAAGCGTAAGTCAGATTTTTCGCTTTCACATCCAGCAATGTATCCAGAAACACATTGGAAGTGCTCCAGGATTTGTGTTTAAAAAATTCGTGATGAAGCTGTTTCATTCCCAATAAATAATAGCCACCGTCGCGGGCTGGACCAATCACTACATCGTGTTTATCGAGTAAATAAAATGCATCTCTTAAAATCTGATCATCCAGCTCCAGGCAATCGCTCCCAATGATAATGATGCGGTCATAACCTTTGCCGAACATCCGGACAAATGCATTTTTCATTTTTTCACCGAGATCATCTCCGAATTGCAAAAACTTATAGAATTCGAGATCCGAAAACTCATCGAATTCATCGGTATATTCCGAATAGAAAACAGCTTTAGCACAACGAAGTTTTGAAGCTACAGCTGCAGTGTGATTTAATAAGGAAATATAAATTTCCAACGCAGCTTCCGGACCAATACGCGCTGCCAGCCGGGTTTTAACCTGACCGATTTGTGCATTGCGTACAAAGACCATCAACAATTCGCGCTGCCTATTCATAACTGATTTTTTCCTGTGGTAACCACTTGCTCCATTTTGAACTGTAAGGATGTACTTTATCGGTTTTCCCTTTGGAATTGGTTAATGGACGATTTTCCATGGACCACGCAAAAATTCCACCGAATAAATTCCGCACATCTTTAAATCCCAACTTAACTAATTTCTCCCCTATTTTTTCCGACCGTACACCAACCGAACAATAAACCACCACCGGCTTGTTTTTATCGAGTCCCGAAAGCATGTAGGAACTAAAATGATTATAACCTACCATTACGGCACCATCGATATAACTCACCATGCATTCTTCCGGTTCGCGTGTATCCAGCAATTGAATTTTTTTTGATTTTAATAAGGGCTCCAGATCTTTTGTTTCAATGGTAGGAATATGGTGCTTGAGTTTGGCGTTCACCATGTCTCTGAATCCTTGTGCTTGTTCGGGATTAAAAATAAATGCGCAGAGAAAGGTAATGCCGATCCCGATTGCAAAAAACAGCAATGAATATTTAAGTATTTTTTGCATCACGTAGTGGCACCCTGACAACTCGATCCTGCTCCCGCCGTGCAACCGAAACAATGTTGATTAATGACAATATTGCGTTGATTTAATTGTTCCAGATTAAAATTAAAAATGGACTGCGGCGCATTTCGTTCCACTTTCATTTCGAGCATCTGATTAAAATCGCAATCGAATAAATCGCCTTTGTAGTCCACCGAAATCGTGTTTCTGCACATCAGCCCTCCAACGGCAGAAGGATTGTAAGAACGCACCAGCAGATCCATGTATTCATCGAGATTATCGCTGTTGACGAGGTATTCTAAAAAGCGTGAGACCGGAATATTGGTAATGCAGAGCAGCGAATTAAAATCGATTGAAAAATGATCCTTCAGTTCTTTTTTAAAATCCCGCTCCAACATTTTTTGATCGGCAGGTAAAAATGCACCACCCGGATTGTAAACCAAGTCGAGCAATAAACCGCTGCCTTCTTTTCCATATCCTTTTTCATTGAGCATTTGCAAAGCTTGGATGGATTTTTCGAATACACCTTCGCCACGCTGACGATCCGTTCGGTCTGCTTTATAAAACGGAAGACTGCTTACCACGCGAATGGAATGGGCAGCAAAAAATTCAGGAAGGTCATGGTATTTTGCATTGGCAAGAATGATGGTGAGATTACAGCGCACAATAATTTCACGCACGTTTGTCTTTCGCAACTCCGTTACAAACCAACGAAAATCCGGATTCATTTCCGGAGCACCACCGGTGATGTCGACCGTATCAAATCCATGTTCGCGGCAGAGATCAATGCAAACCTGCATGGTTTCGCGATCCATAATCTCCTTACGATCCGGACCCGCATCCACATGGCAATGCTTGCAGGTTTGATTACACATGTAACCGATATTCACCTGAAACACCTGAATGCCTGTGGGGCGCAATGGAAACATTCCACCCTCCGCCAATTTTTCGCGAAACGTAGGAAGTTGTCCAGTACGAAATGCCTCAACATTCATTTGGCGCAATTGCTCTTCGCGACTGGCCAAACTGCTGTTTCTGGCGGTTAAGGATTTGATTAACGACATTACATTACCATTTTTTTAGCCTTATTCATCATTTGCACACCATGCACCAAGGATGCTCCTCCACGAATGGCACCTGCAACGTGAACCGCTTCCATCAATTGAGCTTCATTGCAGCCTTTAGCGATGGTGTCCTGGGTATAAGCATCGATGCAATACGGACATTGAATGGCATGAGCAACAGCAAGTGCAATTAAGGCTTTTTCTCTTGCGGTTAAAGCACCTTCTTCGAACACAGCGCCATAGTAATCGAAAAATTTCTTGGCCAGTTCAGGTTCGAACTCTGCAATATTTCCAAACTTCTTTAAGTCTTCGGGGTTATAATAGGTTTTTTCCATGGTCAGTTTTTATTATTCGTTCAAGTTCCAATCGTATTTTAAAAAGGATTTTTTTGCTGAAGCACTAATTTTTGTATTCGAATATTTATTCAAAAAATCAATCAGACTTCCACTCTTGGTAAAATCCTTTTCGAACCAGTTAAAAATTTCCGACAATTCAATTTTATCTGCCGCAATCTTGTTTTTTGTGGGATCATTCACAAATTCCTTCATTAATTTTTCGAGTTCCGCCTCTACATTATCACCTGTGAAAGCGGTGGTGGATAAACGCGGACATGAATTCGATGCGCAATTGATTCCGGCATGAATCCGCGGATCGTTAAACTCAACGCGAAGAATTTTATGTTCAATGTGATTCAAATCCATTTTTTGTCCGCCAATACTGAAAAATTTAATTTTCCATGGATCAATAAATCCGCCAATGTTCTTAATGCTTTTTACCGGATAGCGGTCCAGAATTAATCGCACCGTATAGGCGTTGTATGCATTCATCCAATAGGCTTTTTTCTGATTGGAGGTCCATGATCCTTTAGGAGGATTGGCAGAAATCACTTTCAAATAAGCCACCAATGCAGTGGTATCGGATTTCCAGGCTTTGTAATTTACTTTTCCCTTAGGGGAAACATATTTTTTAAGCATAGCATCCCAGGAGGAATGGTCAACAGGATCATTTGCTCTTACGCTGGAAAAAGCAAGTACGAATAGAATGAAGGAAAGAAATCTGGTCATGGTAAATAATTGGTCTGTTAAAAATACGACCTAAGCCCATCACACACAAACTTTATTCCGCTTTTTTAAATCCCGAAATTTCCTGGTGAATAAAATCCTGCGGATATTCTTCATCGCCATCAAAGCCCAGCTCCACATCTCTGCCCGATTCGGGAATGTATGCCGTACCGAAGAGATAATCCCAAACCGATAAACTTAAACCGAAATTTACGCCATAGGCATTCGGTAATTTTTTAGCATGATGCCAGATATGCATTTGGGGATTGTTGAAAAGATATTTGAGTGGTCCCAAGGGAATATGGATGTTGGCATGATTGAAATGTCCGATTACCAGCGCCACCATGTGAACAATAAAAAAATCGTCGATTCCAAATCCGATCATCGCCAGCGGAATGTATTCGATGGAGCGATAGACAATGGTTTCCATCCAGTGATAACGCAAGTGAGCAGCAAATCCCATTTCTTTCACGGAGTGATGCAGTTTATGAAACTCCCACAAAAAGGGAACGCGGTGCAACAGGCGATGCACATTCCATTGCACAAAATCGCGCAGCACAAACATGGTTAACAATTGAAGCGGAACCGCCCAGGTGGCAATTTCCAGTGCAACCAGGTTATGAATTCCGAATAATCCCAAAAAGGAATTGAATAAATCCACCACCACATTGCTTAATGCTGCATATCCGATAAGGGAGAAAAAGAAAAAGTTAAAAAACATGTAGAACGCATCCAGCCAAAAATCTCTGCGAATGGCCGACTGCTTTTCCCGCCATGGCTTGACCAGTTCCATTCCCCAAAAAACAAGAGAAACCATTACCAGCCACCAAAAATAATTGTGGTACCAGGGATCCGTCTGAAATGTAATTTCATTGAGCAGGTAATAATAATACCCGATAAAATTATCCGTGAAAATCTTAATGTAATATTCCATACCGCAAAAATACCTGCACGAAGCGTTTTATAATGTAATATCTGTCACCAAACACCTCCTTAGCTATGGAGTTGACGATAATGACTGCAAATAATCCCTGTGGCTACACCAACATTGAGCGACTCTGCCGCACCGAATGAAGGTATGGTAATGCGTTTTTCCAGAAAGCGGTCGAGATGCGGACTAATTCCATGTGATTCGCTTCCCATAATTAATGCCATAGCCTTGGGAAATGATTCGGAATAAACCGAACTACCATCCATAACCGCCCCATATACCGGAATCTGTACTTGTTGTATTTTTTGAGTAAGCGTCACAACATCGCCATACACGATGGGCAAATGAAATAAAGATCCCATGGTGGACTGCACCGTTTTCGGATTGAATAATTCGACTGATTGTTCGGAACAAATGACTTGTTTCATTCCAAACCAATCCGCAATCCGAATGATGGTTCCCAAGTTCCCCGGATCTTTTACATCCTCCAGAATGAGCGTAACACCCTCTTGCGATAATTTCTCGTTAAAGGCAAATTCGCGTTGGCGAACTACGGCAAGGACTTCATTGGGACTAGCCAATGCAGAAATGCGTTCCAGTTCGGCTCGCTTAATTTCTACGGTTTTAATTTTTGGGGGACAATTATTTTTACTGAACCATTCGGCCGTTGCATAAATGCTTTCTACAGACCAATCCGATTTTAATAATTCACTGAGCAGTTTTTCTCCCTCTACAATGAATAATCCTTCCTGCTCCCTGAATTTTTTCTGGTGCAGCGATTTTACAAACTTAATCTCGTTGGAACTGATCACTTGTAATGGACGTAACAAGGAATTTTCATTCGGTAACACACCTTGGTATCCTTCGTGGAAGCGGGTGTCCAATCTTTCATTTTTACCAAATATTTTTGCAATGCCAAACCGGGATCCGATTCCGGCGTTACCTGAATATCCACCGGCTTTCCTTGTTGATC
>JAIBBF010000052.1 GCA_019694795.1 Flavobacteriales bacterium
TTACAAAAACAAAATCGTAATTCCCGAAATGTATTCGGCATTCGATTGGTTAGGTGAAAACTTTTTACGTGTACGACTGGATTATTTATACGGTGTTTATTCAACCGAAACGCAACAAATAATTCTAAATGCCGATTTTGATTTCTTGTTTAGAAATGGAGAATTTTTTGTGCTGGGTAAAGAGATGTTGCAGGGTTTGTCGGATTTAAACGGTGAAATCTTACTCCAGCCAGAATATGAAGATATCGATGTACAACCCTATGGATTTAGATCTGGAATTGCCAGAGTAATAAAATCCGGTAAGGCGGGGTTCTTTGACTTATCCAATAAAAAATGGATTACAGAACCTGTACTCGATATTATTTCCAACTATCCGGAAGCCAATGGATTTTTCCGGGTGAATTCAGGAGGGAAACCAGTAACAGATAATTACAATCAGGTTTACGAAATAGAAGGAGGAAAATGGGGGATTGTAGATACAAATGGCCGGCAAATCATACCTGTTATTTACGACGCTATTTTTCCATTTGCGGAAGATGCCGGTATTTATAAATGTCAGAACCCAACAACCACCGACTATTATTCCGCCGATGGAACATTGCTCAGTAATGGTGCTTCCCGATTTGAAAAAAGTCTAATTGGTAGAATTTCGTCGCGCTCTCCATTTAAACCATTAAAAATAAGTTCTGCGGATGGACCGGAAGGTGGGGATGCAACGGCTTTCTATATGGATGATCATTCGGGATATTGGCTAGGCACGGGGTCGAGCGGGGGCGTTTATTATTCGGCCGACCGTGGGTATTCCTGGGAAATGCGCAATGAAGGCTTAGGTCCTGTTCATGTTTATTTGCTAATCGAACGGGGAGATTCTTTATATGTAGTGTACACCTCCGGTGAAGATCGTTTAACCGATCAGGATGCGGTTTCTGTTTCGAAAGTGGCTTGTTGGAATTCAGAAAATAAAATGTGGTTATCGGTTTATCCTGAAAACGAAGAAGGGAAAATTCTGAATATTCTTTTATCGATGGATCTGCTCAGGGAACAACGCTCCCGCGAACAGCAATTTCCCAATGCGTGGAAGGCCAGTTCTTCAGGAGAAGAATATTTTACAGGCTTTAATACCATGGAAAATTTATATTCCAGATCCGTCATTGATAAAATAGAACATGCAGGCGATTCCATTCGCGGTATACCACATGATATGCTTTTCAACTGGGGAGGAAATGTGTACTCCGATCAAGATAAATTGATTTTATTGTCGAAATCCGGATTGTATCGATACGGACCGGAACACATCGTGGATGAATTTTCTGAAAGTGGTTTAATTGCTTCTGATGTTACGGATATAGTAGCTTCCGGAAATGATTATTATTTAAGAGAAGGTGATCATGATATTTGGTTGTGGAATGGCATCCGGTTCAAAAAAGTATTCAATAGTTTCGAATGGAATAAATCGAAAAAAGGAAAATTATTTTCCCGCTCAACCGGAGTGTTGCATGGCGACAAAGACAAAGTGCTGGTGGTAGTGGCTGATCAATTACTGGAGCTGGATAAAAACGGGACAAGCAGAATACTTTTTACCGGCGATTTTGTTCCGGAGGTTTCGGAGTCATTTAGCGAATATCCGGATCATTTTGTACAACCACAGGAAGCTATACGGGGTGCTGATGGAAAACTTCGGTTACTGTGCAAACTCGTAAAAAATAATGTTTTTGAAGATGGAATTTATTTGCTGGCGGAATTAAATGAATCGACAGGTAAATTAAATCTCCGTTCGAATGATATCTTTTTCACGCAGTTTACTTCTGCTTCACTTTTTCAGGATACCAAAAACACCTGGTTATGTTACGATCAGTTTTTAATTCATCCTGTTAACAGAGATACTTTAACACTTCCTGCAAGTGCAGATGTTTATCTTTTTGGAAACAGAGAATTAATTTGCTCCGATCCCTCAGGTAAAATTTATCTTCTGGGCGATTCCCGCACATTATTGGTATATGATCCGGTTGTGAAAAAATGGCAGAAAATTAATTTCGAAGGAAAAAATTTACGCTGTATTTCGGTGGACAAGCAGGGTAATTTATACGCAGCAGAAGGTTATCAGTATATGTTTTATTGTGATGGTACCGGAGAAATGTACCGGCCGGCTAAGATGTATTTTTCGCAATGGACCAATCACGGATTTGAATGGGTGGAGCAGGAGAATGCGATCAACACGAAAATTATTTGTATTCGTCCGCATCACAACGGTGGACTGATGATCGGTACAGCCGGTTCCGGATTGTTGCTGGGTAAATAGTTGTTCACATGCTGTAACCCTTTTTTTTCTTTTCCCGTAAGATGATCAAAACTCTTTTTGCCTATGCCGTGATCTTGCCTCTTAAACTCAACGTTATGAAAAAAGCAGGCAACATCCTGATCCTATTCATCGGGATCGCAGGAATCCATGTGAGTTCCGTTCAGGCACAATCGTATGCACGCAGTAAAGGAAACTGGAGCATTTCACTGGATGCTCAGGCATCTGATGTTTCCCCAATTAAACGCGATGCTTCGGGTCCCACTGATGGTTATTTATATGGCGCTGGATTACACACCACGCTTTGGGATAAATTGCGGACCGGAATTACCTTTCAGAATGGAGCCATGCGTTATACGGATTCGCTGAGCGATCAGAATGATGTTTATTATTCCACGCAACGAATTGCAGTCCCACTCATGCTTGAATTGCCGATTACAGGATTAAGGATGTCGAAAAAAGCCCGCTATGGACAATGCCGCTATTTCTATTTCGATGTGGCCATTGGACCGGAATTTGGATATGTAATCGGAAATAAAAATACCCAAGTGGTTTCGAGGGTGGAGACTTCCGTTAAAACGGGACTCATGCTCTACATTCAGAAGTCGGGAAGCGATTATCATAAAATGCGTTTCGATGGAAAGGTGTTTGTGGGATATGCCCGCGGATTAACACCATTCGGGAGCGACAACAGTGGTAAAAAATACCGTGATTACATCGGGGTTTCGTATATAATGACCTTTTACAAAACCTACATGTGGGCGAGGATGTAATCGATGCTTTGCTTAAATTTGGACAATGATCAGCCTTGCCGAATTCAGAGAATTGTCCTTAAGTCACCGTGCCGATTTAGTGCAGGAAGAAGGTCGTTTTATTGCAAAGCGAATCGGGCAAACCTTTCAGGTTGATTTGTACCGCGTTTATAATTTTTACGTGGAAATCTGGAACAATACCATCCATGGTATATTGATGAACATCGACGGATTTGAAGACGAACAATTCCTTAAACCTTACCTCGACGACTTCAATCTGGAGGACCTGATGAAGGATGATTTAGATTAATCCCCTCGATTTTAATTCCAGGTATTTGTTAATGGTATCCACACTCAATTTTTCTGGTGTGGTAAGAATGGTTTGAATGGCATACTTTCTTAATTCCTCAGCGATCAACTGCTTTTCATTGGCAATTTTTTCGGCGATGGTTTTTGTGTAAATGGAACGAAGATCTTCTGCATCTTTCATTTTCATTTCTTCTAATTCGTTGTTTTTAAAAAAGACAACTACCAGAAGATGTTGACTGTTAATTCTACGCAGGAGCGGAAGTGCTCGTTGAAGTGAATAGGCACTTTCGAAATTGGTAAACAGCAACAATAAACTTCTTCCTTTAATTAAATTCCGGGTTCCAAAATAGAGCATTTCGAAGTTGGCTTCTTTAAACTTCGTTTTTTGCTTGTACAAGGCATCCTGAATTTTCTTCAATTGCGAAGTGGAACGTTCTGCCGGTAAGCGGGTTCCCATTTTATCGGAGAAGGTAATTAACCCGGCACGGTCCGATTTTTTCATGGCAATATTCGAAATTACCAGCGAAGAATTTATCGCATAGTCGAGCAGCGTCATGTTGTTAAACGGCATGCGCATGGAGCGGCTTTTATCGATGATGCAATAAATTTGTTGCGCTTTTTCATCTTCGTACTGGTTCACCATCAACTCCGTTTTGCGGGAGGTAGCTTTCCAGTTCACATTCCTGTAATCGTCGCCAACAACATAGGTTTTGATTTGCTCAAATTCTGTGCTGTGTCCTAATCGTCTCACTTTTTTAATTCCTTCGGTGAGATTCATTTTCGAAAACACTTTGAGTTCGAACTGACGCATTTGTAATACGGAAGGATAAACAGCAATGTCTCTTCCTGCTTTAACGGTAAATCTTCGTTGTATAAAACCAAGAAATCCGCTTGCAAAAATTTGAATGTCGCCAAACTGATATTTGCCGCGTTCTGTGGGACGAATACTGTAATCTAAAACAACCTTTTCATCCGGTGCCAATTCCGTTTTAAGAAGCAGATTTCTTAATTGTAGTTGATAGGGGGTTTCATCGATGACTTCCACCGAGCAGGAAATGGACAATTCCGATTGAATCCGGATATGAATAATGGTTTCGTCGCCAAGATTCAAAACCTGCGGAACCTGGCGTTCGGCAGTGATTTTATTGCGTTGTCCGAATAAAAACAAAATATCCACCAGCACCAAAACAAGGAGTAAACCAATACCTGCAAAAGCGATATTGAAAAGTTCAGGAAAAGAAAAGCTGAGGATGAAGGTAAAAATGATGACCACCATCGCCAGGAAAAATCTTCCCTTTAAAAACATATCTCTGAACAGAGTTATCACCTTGGCACTTCTAATTTTTGAATGATTTCGCGAATTACATCTTCGGTCACCATACCTTCCATTTCGGCTTCCGGTGTAAGAATGATGCGGTGATTTAATACATGGTAAGAAAGGAATTGAACGTCATCCGGAATTACGAAATCTCTTCCGCGCATGGCAGCTAATGCTTTGGATGTTTTTAACAAGGCCAGTGAAGCACGTGGTGATGCACCCAAAAATAATTTTCCGTGTTCGCGGGTGGCGTGGATAATATCCGCAATGTATTTGATCAATTGATCTTCTACTTTAACCGTTTTTACTTTATCCTGAATTTCCCTGAGCGATGAAGCATTAAATACACTTTGAATCTGATCCAGTTCCGGTGCTTTAATTTCATCTTTATAACGGGCTAAAATTTCACGTTCCTCGTTGAGATTTGGATAGGTTAATTTCACCTTGAATAAGAAACGATCCAATTGCGCTTCAGGTAAACGATAAGTTCCTTCCTGTTCAATCGGATTTTGAGTGGCAAGCACTAAAAAGGGGAATTCCATGGGGTAGGTAGTCCCGTCGTAAGTAATCTGACGTTCCTCCATCACTTCGAATAAGGCCGACTGTGTTTTGGCCGGGGCACGGTTGATCTCGTCGATTAAAACGATATTGCTGAACACCGGTCCGCGACGGAATACAAATGCACTTTCCTTCTGATTGTAGATGGAAGTTCCGATGATATCACTCGGCATGAGGTCGGGCGTAAATTGTATCCGGGCAAAATGAACCGCCAGCGTTTTCGCAAATACTTTTGCAGTCAAGGTTTTCGCAATACCCGGAACGCCTTCCAGAAGGATATGTCCGTTCGATAAAACGCCCACCATTAAGAGGTCAATCATTTCATCCTGACCAATAACGTATTTACGTATTTCGTGACGGGCCTTTTCTACGTTGGAAGTGATAGCCATCATGCGCTGCATACCAGCGTCTGAAAAGGAGGATTCCTGATTTAGATTTTCTTCCATTATTTACAGTTTTTATAAAAATATTCAAGGGTTTGGTGCAATTCAATAAATTCCTGATCGCTCATGGAGGTTTTGGTCGACAAAGCCTTCAGCGATTTAAAAATATGATTAAGTTTTTCTTCGCTAATGCCGGACTTATTACTAAGCGTGCGAATATAAGCTTCATCCGCTTTTTGCGAATTGAGGAAATAACGTTCACGAATGAAACTGAAAAACAATTTTTCTTTTTGGATAGCGATGGACAAATGTTTACCACTCTGGAAATAAACCTGACTCACCGTATTGGCAAATTCGATGGAACTGTTTTCATTTTTTTCTTTGGCGGGAATGGCTCTTTGTTTTCGTTTTATTCTGAATAAAACAAATAACAAAAGGGTAATCAGTGAAAGATAATATGCCCAACGCAGCGAGGGGATTTTGAAAATGACTTCCAGCGGACTATTCCTCGATTTATCACCTCCATTACCGGATCCATCGCTGGAGTAATTTCGACTTGTACGAATGGGATCCAGTTCGTGTGTGAGCAATTTTGCTTCGGGTAACAATGATAAAATCTCATCCAGATGATCAATGTTTTTTTCGTGGATAAGCGAGAAGTTGGTAAATGCCAGTGGAACGGTGTGAATAAAAAAGGCCCCTTTTCCATAATTGATTTTTACAAAGGTTGCCTCATTGTTTTCTGAAGTTTGCAGGACTTCTGTTTTCCCAATGAATTCTTCATAATAAACAGGTTGAAAATTCTCATCCATTTCTATTTCTTCCTCCTCCTGTTCTACGGTATATTGAGAATCTTCTTCATAACTAAGATCTTCTTCTTCATCCAATAAAGAATCGAGAGGATTTACCGCGCTATCCGGTTCATGAGTGATGTTGTTTTGAACAAAACTTCTCCAATTTCGCTCTGTCGCTTTGTCCTTTTTGAAATAATTGAAACGGTATTTTGTTTTACCCGGATCATGCGTGAATTTTAAATCAATGGTTTTGTTGTATCGGCTAGTCTGGTAATAATAATAACCTAAAAATTCAAGAAAGCTGATGGAGAATTTTTCACCGCTTAAAAACAAGTAATTGCCATTTTGTACAAATCGAAAATCTTCCCTAAGCTCATCGTCGCTACTTTCCAGATCGGTATGTACTTTTAAACTAAGCAGCTTTCCGAATCGCTCCGGCATGTTCGATTCATTAAGGTCCTTTTCACTTAGGGCACCCTTTCCATGGTTGGAATAATAGTCAAAAACAACTTCGTTAAAAATGTAAATTCCATAAGGACCCCGATCGGTTTGATGGTAGGTTTCTGACCAATCGATGGGTTTAAGTTTTTCGGGATTTACTTTTTCCGGACTTCCAACAAATACAAACAGAAGAACCACCACCACAATAAAGGCGAGACCGATGAAGAGATATATGCGAGCGCTCCCTTTCATGCCGATTTTTCAACTTGTTGAAGTAAATTTTTATAAAGAGGCTCAAGTTTTAAATATTCTTCACGCGAAATTTCCCGCTTACCATACCAGATTAACTCGAAATAAAGTACGGACTGAGAAAATAAACTGTATTCACTTCTGTTTCGCATTTCTACTAAATAGGAGGAATTGGTTTTTTTCTTTTCCCAGAGAATCCAGTTTTTTTCACGCAGTGCTTTTATCAAAAAGATAAACCAGATTCGGATTGCTTCACGGTAATCTTGTTTCGCCAGTGCAGCCTCCAGGCGCAATTCAAGTTCCGATTTGGGTAATTCAGTAGGCTCCGGTTCAAAGACTTCTTCTTCCCTGGTAATGGGAGCAACCTTTTTCCTTTTTTTCATTTCCATATTGGAAATGACTTTGTATAAAATGTAAATCAACAACAATATTCCTACAGCAATAACTATCCATGCTAAAGGAGATAAATTAATACTTGGAATTTTTGGTGGTTGTGGTAATTCATTTATTTCTTCTCTTTCTTCCGGTTTTTCTTTGTTACCGGGATCGTTTTTGTCGCCATATTCAGCATCGCTTCCTTCGCGTTCATAGCCCTTTCTGTTTTTTCGGTCTTTCGAATATTTACCAAAACCACCTTTGCCATCGCGACGACTTTTTGAACTTTCAAAATCTTTGAACCACTCTTTATTGTTACCGTCGGATTGTGGACGAGGATCGTATTGCAATCCGTTTTTTACATCACGCCAATGTTGCCGGTCAATTTTCCCTTCTGCAAAAAGGAGATTGACCTGTAGTGTAAACAACAGCAGAAAAATCCTATATGAAAACTTAATCTTCATCCAGCTCAAATTCCGTTTCGTAGGATTTACTTTTTTTACCGAAGCGATCAAGACGCTCAAATAGTCCAACCGCTTCTTCTTTTTCTTTCTGCGAATAATAGGCTAGTGCAAAAGCAAGTGTATAAACCGGTAGCATCAGATGTAAAAACACAATCATAATGGTGCCGATTATAATATTTTGAACCAGGTAAAAATTAATGTCGCTATTTACAAAATGCCATTGAATGGTTTCCGTAATGATATGTCCTACCATTGCAAATCCACTAAAAATTAAAGTAAAGCAGAATACAAGCAGACTAATCACTAACATCACCAGAAAAGAATTGGACCAACTTTTGAATCCGAGAGAAATAGTGCTTGAAATGCGCGTGAAATAATTTCCTTTTTCATTGGCGAGCGGGAAAAACATAAAGAATACCACAGGTGCAAGACCGATACCAAGGAACAATACCGCCTCAGAAGCATACCTGAAATAGAGAAGAAGAATGGCAACGGGTAATGCTACTTTCCAGGTGTTTCTCAGCGAGTATTTTCTCCAGGATTTCCATACCGGTATCGTTTTATCACTAAAGTGATAGTAAATGGCATGTGAAACGGTAACAACATTGAGGCTGAGAACAAAAAGAGATCCGAAAAAGGCAAGTGCGGTATAAGCTCCTGCAGGATACGATTGGGTGATGGCTAAATATGAAAAATATTCCTTTTTGAATTCTTCTGGAACTAACAACATTAGTCCGGCGAGCAACAGCATATTTAATGGAATAATCAATAGCCAGATGATTCTTCTGAAATAAGCAGATACATGCCGGTGTAATAAAAAGGCATCCGAAAAAATTTCATTGGCCTGACGAATCTTGTAGCGCTCAATTTTTTTTGTGGGCTGAAAGGGCGCTTCTTCATTGAGGTCAATTTTGTTTCCGTTTCTCCGCGCCACATAAATGGGGTATAAAACGAAATAAGAAATCATAATGAGGAAGGATCCGATAATGATAAAAAGCTTGGCATAAACATCCATTTCAGTATGTCGCGTTACCCAACTTTCGAAAACGGCAGCAATAAAAATAAAGGGAATTAATCCCATCATGATTTTTAATCCTCGTTTCGCAGTTAATTGAAGCGATTGCAATCGGGTATAGGTTCCCGGAAATAAAAGTCCGTTTCCTAATGTAATTCCGGCTCCGCCTGCAATTACTATGGCAGAAATCTCAATGGCACCGTGAATCCAAATGGTGAGAAATGAGGTCCACAATAAGGTCTTTGCCATCGTGGAGGATATGCTCATGCCTTTGAAGTAGAAATAACTTTGAAAGGCACCAACCATTACGCCATTAT
Organism: Flavobacteriales bacterium; assembly: GCA_019694795.1. Classification (NCBI taxonomy): domain Bacteria; kingdom Pseudomonadati; phylum Bacteroidota; class Flavobacteriia; order Flavobacteriales; species Flavobacteriales bacterium. Next base: position 9,272 of record JAIBBF010000052.1, read on the forward strand.
AAAAAATAAAAAAGGCAGATCCTACACTGTACAATATTCCCAGTATAAAACAAAAGAGGGAAACTTGCAGGTTATTGAAAAAAATACGCAAAAACATGGGCGTGGAGGCCTGCTGTTTGTAAACTGCCATCGGATCTCCTTTTTCGATGAAGTCATTGGTCATTTCTACATATCCATCGCCTAATATGACCCGGGAAAAATTGATGTCGGTATAGGAGCTGATCACTCCAATTAATGCGGCAACTGAAAATAAAATAAATGATATCAACAAATTCCTGCGTGAACGGTATAATTCCAAAGGGAGACTTTCGGTCCAGAAATGTAGCAGCTTGGAAAAGGGTCGACTCTTAATCTTATACAAACTGGAAAATACATTTTGCGCCAGGAAATTTAAATACACCCGCACCGAGCGTTTCGGATAGAAGGTTCTTGCGTAGGATAAGTCTTCCGTAATCTCTACAAAGAGCCGACTGATCTCATCGGGATCTTTCGATTTCTGACGATTCAGGTCCTCAAAGCGTTTCCACTTGTCCTTATTCTGCTGGATGAAGGAAGTCTCTTTCATGCTGGTTTTAAAAATAACAGAAATACAGTCTGAAACTACCAATGGTTGAAAAAAAAACTGACCATTTTTGGGTGTTTTTTTCAATCTTTCTATCGATCTTTTTTTATATTTTCGTACCAATGAAAAACATCGACATTGTTACTTCTCACAATGTGACCATCGAGTACCAACTCGCATCGGTAATGGATCGTTTTCTGGCTTTGCTGATTGATACATCGATATTGGGAGGCTGGGCTTTTTTGGTTTTGATGGTAGCGGCCAACACAGGTAACAGTGATGATTTCGAAACGATTTATCTGTTATTGTTTACGCCGGTTTCGCTATCGTATCATTTGATTTCGGAAATGTTTTTCGGTGGACAAAGCATTGGCAAACGGGCGATGGGGATCAAGGTGGTTCGGCTGAACGGACAAAACCCCACCATGGGCGAATGTTTACTGCGCTGGATTTTCCGAATGGTGGATATTGCCGCAACCGCCGGAGCTCTGGCTGCTTTATTTGCAAGTGCCAGCGATCAGGGTCAACGCCTGGGCGATAAAATTGCCCGCACGGTGGTGATTAAATTAAATCCGCATAGCAGATATACCATCAACGACATTCTATCCATCCGCGATGCCAGTCAGCATACCGAAGCGAAATACCCGCAGGTGACCCGTTTAACGGATGAGGACATGTTATTGATAAAAAATGCGCTGGAGCGGTATAAGTTAAATCCGAATCTGCATCATAAAAAATTATTGGAACAACTTTCTCAAAAAGTAGTGGAAGCATTGGGGATTTCAGAAAACCCAACAGATAAGGTTTCCTTTTTAAGATCCTTGTTGCAGGATTATATTGTTTTGACCCGTTGATATGAGCAAACTATGGATTGTTCCGACTCCTGTCGGAAATTTAGAAGACATCACCTTGCGTGCCATTCGCGTGTTGAAGGAAGCCGATTTAATTTTGGCAGAAGATACGCGGGTAACAGCCAAATTGCTGGCACATTATTCCATCGAAACCCGCATGCAGAGCAACCACTCCCATAACGAACACCGCAATCTGGATTCGCTGGTGGATCGGATTCTTTCCGGTACCACGGTTGCACTGGTAAGTGATGCGGGGACACCCGGTATATCCGACCCCGGATTTTTATTGGTGAGAGCTTGCGTTAAAGAAGGAATTCCGGTGGAAACTTTACCCGGAGCAACAGCCTTTGTTCCGGCATTGGTCAATAGCGGATTTCCCTGTGATCGTTTTGTGTTCGAGGGATTTTTACCGCAAAAAAAAGGAAGAAAAAAACGACTTTCATTTTTAGCTTCCGAAGAGCGTAGCATTGTTTTTTACGAATCACCTTATCGGCTTTTAAAAGCCCTCAAAGAATTACAGGAAACGTTTGGTTCCGATCGCCAGGCCGCGGTTTGCAGAGAGATTTCAAAGCTGCATGAAGAAACCATGCGTGGTTCACTGGCTGAATTGGTGAGCTGGGCCGAGAAGAAGAATCCGAAAGGTGAGATGGTTATTGTGTTGGGTGCCAAGGAAAAGGAACGCGATGCAGAGGAGGATGAGGAATCGGATACAGATGCAGATTCGGATCGTTAAACGCAGATACCTTGCGTGTTGTCTGTTTTTCTTTGCACCATAATTTTGTTTTTATTACGCTTCGCAAAGTGTTTCATGTCGAATCGGTATTTTTGAATCTATGCTTACGAATTTATCTATTTCCAATTTTGCACTGATCGATCAACTGGAGGTTGCTTTTGACCGCGGATTGAATTGCATTACCGGTGAAACAGGTTCCGGAAAATCCATCATTATGGAAGCGCTGGAAATGTTGCTGGGAGAGCGTGCGGATATGAAGGTGCTGAAGAATCCCAATGAAAAATGCATCATCGAAGGTGAGTTTTCCATTGGGGAGTACGGACTCGAACCCTTGTTTAAGGAATTCGAAATCGATTATTCGGAGCAGACTATTTTCCGAAGGGAGATAAATCCGCAGGGTAAATCGCGTTCCTTTATTAACGATACGCCCGTTAATCTTGCGCAAATGAAAGAACTGGGAGCGCTGTTGGTGGATATTCATTCACAACATCAAACCCTCGATATCGGGAAATCCGTTAACCAATTCGAATTCATCGATGCGTATTGCGGGAATGGATCGGCGATGGAGAAATACAGGACTTCCTTTTCCGCTTTAAAAAAGCTGGATAAAGAAATTGTGCAATTGGAGGAAGTCGAGAAAAAAGCAAAACTCGATCTGGATTATTTCCGTTTTCAATTCAATGAACTGGAAGAAGCCAAACTGAATGCCGGTGAATTGCAATCGCTCGAGGAAGAATTGAGCCTGGCCGAACATGCCGGTGAAATCCGTTCTTCATTGCAAAAAGCATTGCAAATCCTGGCCGAAGAACAATACGGCATCATTGAGCGCTTACGCGAATTAAAAGGAATCAGTGCACGTCTGGGATCTTTTCATCCATCACTCGGTGAAATTGATGCCCGGCTGGAAAGTGTTTCGCTGGAATTGCGCGATATTGAATCGGAGTTGGAGAAAACGGAATCGGAAATTAATTTCGATCCTTCGCGCACCGAATGGGTAAAGGAACGGGTGAATCTGATCAATAATCTCTTGTTTAAACACCGGGTGAAAACGGAAGAGGAATTGATGCAACTGCATAGTGAAATCGGGACCAAAATCAGCGAGATTGATAGTGTGGACGACCGGATTGCAGCAGCAAAATCGGAGCGTGAAAAATTAGTGACTTCATTAAAAGATCAGGCCCAGGCTTTGGGCAAACGACGTCGCTCCGTAACCAAATCCATTTCCGAAGAGGTGAATCAACTGCTTCAGGCACTGTCCATGCCACATGCCGATTTCCAGGTCGAAATTCAGGATGGAGAATTACATGCCTTCGGTAGTGATCAGTTACGATTTATGATTCGTACCAATAAAGGTGGTGCTTATGCTGAATTAAGTAAGATTGCTTCGGGAGGAGAGTTTAGCCGACTCATGCTCGCGCTGAAAAGTATTCACGCACGAATTAAAACCTTGCCTACCATTATTTTCGATGAAATTGATACGGGAGTATCGGGCGAAGTTGCTCATAAAATGGGAGAGATCATGCGGAAAATGGGTGGACATCTCCAGGTGTTTACCATCACCCATTTACCACAAGTTGCCGTAAAAGGGAATGCCCATTACAAAGTGTGGAAGAAAGTCACAGGTAACAATACACAAACGGTTATGACACGTCTCGATAAGCATAGCCGCATTGAAGAAATTGCAAAAATGCTGAGTGGAGATAAATTATCCGATGCTGCATTGGCTAATGCAAAAGAATTAATGGAAGAAAAATAATTATTTATGGCAGCCACAAATCAAATCTGCACGTATTGCACAAAAAATGGGTTTAACAAAAGCATTGGTATGGTGTGTACATTAACACAGGAGAAGCCTAATGTCATTAACACCTGTCCGGATTACGAATTGGATGTTCAACTTAAAAAGCGGGAAGATTTAAGAGAAGCAGAGCTGGGCGAAAAAAAATTAATGAAGGAGACCGGAGGATTGGCTGAATACGGAATTAATAATCCTGTGATAGCGGGAATTTTGCTTACTGCTTTCTTTGGACTGGCACTCTTCTTTCAGTTATTAATGCATTTTATTGTCATCTATGTTTTTGTTGCCTGCTTTATTGGTTTTTTGGGTGGACTAGTAGTTTTAATCAATGGAATTGTGAAAAAGCGTAAGGCAAAACAAATGAAAAACACATTTAACGATACGCTGGATATCGACCTCAATCCCTAATTTTACAACGTGATTCCCACTTCAAAATTCATCAGCTGGAAGATAATCGGAGTTTCCGTGGTATTGGCACTAACACTGCCTATGCTTTTGCGCGATGGAATGTTTATGGATGCCATGTTGTATACCGCGGTTTCTCATAATGAAGCACATGATATCGGTTCTTTCTGGTTTCCGGTTTTTAGTCAACACGGAGTGGCGGGCTTGAGTACCTTTCATGAACAACCTCCACTGGGATTTTGGATTCAATCGCTTTTTTTTCGGGTGATCGGAGATAGCATGTACACCGAGCGGATTTATACCTTGTGCATGATTCTGCTCACTTTATTCATCATGGGGAAATGGTGGAATAAAATGAGCGAACTGAAATTGGTGGCGCCGGGAATGCAATGGGTCAGCTGGATTTTTTGGATGTCGATTCCGGTTTGTTTTTGGTCCTACCAGCAAAACCAGCATGAGAATACCATGACCCTTTTCATTTTACTGGCAGGCTATTTTTTATTCCTTGCCATGGAAGAAAAAAATAAGGTTTGGTTCCATGTCATACTTGGAGGCATAATGGTTATGCTGGCCACCCTCACCAAAGGAATTCCAGGATTGTTCCCATTGGGAATTCCAATGATCCATTGGATGATTTTCAGAAAAACTTCCTTTTGGAAAATGATGGGATTTAGTATTCTCGCCACCCTGGTTGTGGGAATGATTTATTTGATGTTTATTTTATTTTCTGAAACAGCCAGGGAAAGTTTGCATATCTATTTTGTAGATCGCGCTTTAAAACGAATTGAATCCCTGCCTACGGTGGATAGTCATTTTTATATCATTGGCCGACTCGCCCTCGAGTTGATCGTTCCGGCGGTGTTGACGATCATGCTGTATTTTAGTTTTAGAAAGCAACAGATGGAGCGCAAAAAATCCTCCTTCTCCTATTTTTTATTTTTCTTTTTCGTAGGCTTGTCCGGATCACTTCCATTGATGATCACCCTGGTGCAAAAAGGATTTTATTTTGTTCCTTCTTTACCCTTTTTTGCTATTGCCTTTGCATTACTCATCAATGAAAATCTGGCGAAATGGATAACCTCACTCAGTGAAAAAGCGGGAAAACGAATATTTGTTTTTTCAGCTGTCCTTTTGCTAGCCGTTCTCACGGTTTCATTCTTACAAATCGGAAAATATGCGCGCGATGAAGAAGTGCTTCAGGATGTGGCTACCATCGGGAAATTAATACCTGAACATGAAACGGTGGGAATGGATGAAGATTTATGGAACGATTGGCGATTGCAAACGTATTTGATGCGTTACCATTTTATCCATTGCGATACAAAAACGAATCACCAGTATTATATTCGTCCCAATACAAGACCCGCTGCTCCCGATAGTAGTTTTGTTCAGGCTGATGTCCCCATGAAAGCCTATTTACTCTACCAAAAAAAATAATTAAGCATGAAAGATGTTAGTCCATTCCTCGAATCGCATCCCTTTATTGAATACGGAATGTTTTATGCCGAGGCGGGATTTCTTGCATTGCTGGCCGCTTATTCGGGCTTGCTGATGGTATGGGATGCAGCACCGAAAGCAGGAACTTTGTTGAAATGGATCATTCCCATTTTATTCGGCGGATTATTTGCAGCCATGTGCATAAAAACGCCATTGATTGCATTAACCACTTTCCAGTTAAAAACGCTATTTATACCCATTATTTCACTTGCCTTCGGGTTTTTGCTGAACCGGACATTAAACCGCGAAAATCCCAAGCGAAGTACCGTATGGATGATACTTACTTATGTGTTGACCATCGTAGGTGTTGTGGTCTTAAATATCTTTCTCTATCTGCTCATGCTCGCCGTTTTATTATGGGGCGTAGATGCAAAAGGAAATCTGAATTTGTTTGTGCTCTTACTTTCGCTTGCGGCCGTATTTGTTCTCTCGTGGGTGATGGTGAATTACGGGGAGAAATTACGACACGGAAAAAAGAATTAATGTGCAACAACAATACGTTGTGATCCGACTATTCCATTCTTGCTTCGGATGTGCAACACATATATGCCATTGCTAAGCCAGGAAGTTGAAAACGAAAATCTGTTTTTCCCTTTTTTAGCAACATCGCTCAATAAAATTTCCACTTGTTTTCCGTTAAGGTCAGATAGAATCACTGAGATTTCGGTCGACTCCTCCAGTTCGAATTCCATGGTGAATTGTTCCGCTGCAGGATTAGGCCAGGTACTGATGGTCGATTTTTTTGATAGCGGATTAATGCCGGAAATCGGATTAACAGCACACGTATCGCTCGCTCCGATTTCTGCAATCCAGGTGCCGTTGGAGTTGGTGGATTTTGCAAATGTACCCGCAGCCCAAACGCGACAAGGCTCATTGTATCGTCGTTGAATTCCGCTGTAATCGCCCCAGCGTTCATCAGTACCGCTTATGACGTTTACAAAACTGTTTCCGGTTTTTAAGGTGGTGAAACTGGAATAGGTAGAATCGTTGCGGAATAAAATAGCTCCGGTTCCTCCGGGTTCGGTCGACGAAACATAATTGAAGGAAATGATAGCCTGTGCTTCACTATTGTCCATTCCCAACCAGGCAATATTCGGATATCCCAAAAAGCGACTGGGATCGGCTACTAAATTTGCTTTTGCATAGGGACTCCCATACACATCATAAACGAAACCATGATATATAGCAGATAAACCCGTAGTGGTATCCATCGTGCATTGTACAAATTGAATGCGGTCTCCAACAATAAATCCACCCAGAATACGCGAATCATTCGTGTCGAAGAAATGTCCGCCGGGTTGCTGTGCCGTTGGCGGAATGCCATAACTGTTTTGCGATTGGATAAGTGTATAGGTTAATTGCGGATTTCCATTGATAATCGGACTATCGATGTGCAACAAATAAATACTGTCGGCATTTGGCGATAAATTTTTATTAGATAGAAAAAACATATCGGCATTCAGATTTTCTGCACCGCGGTGAATGGGTGTAATATTAAACAGCGTATCACCGGGAGCGGTGATGTCGTGATAATAAGCAGTGCGCAGCGTGTCGCCATGATAACCGTCGGTTAATGCAATCTGCCATAAACAGCCTTCCAAAAATCCGGAGTTATTTTGTGATCCGTTGTAAAAGGTATTCACGCCAATGAATAAATCATGTTGCGAAATACCGATAACGGGGTAATCCGACCAGGTATTGTTTTGAAGTGGATTACCGGAAAGTTTATAAAGATTCCAGGGATCCATCGGATTACTGCTGGTGGAAAAACATACGATTACTTTCGAGCTCTGATAGGAACTTCCATTGAGAAAAACCAGAACGAAACGATCGGCCACCGCATCGTAAACAATTTTAGGATCGAATTTCGATTGCTGTATATTCAGCGGTAAAGTAAATGCACCGAGTGAAACGGAACGCATCAATGTATCAGCTTCTGAATCGTACATCAAAATGTTGGAATTGATAACGGATACAATAAATCCTTCATCCGAAATGGCAATGTCGTTATCATTCGGAACGCCATTGTCCATTAAATTTCCTTCCATCATCATTCCCACTACGGGTTCCTGCATTCCTCCGCGTTGTGTGTTGGCGCTTCCATAGCGTACCGGATATTTTGCTTGTTGCGCTTGCTTGAATGCCATTAAACGCGAACGGTAACCCGTGCTGCCAGGACCAGGCATTTCCAGATTCTGCAAATGAATCTGACGGTCCTCACGGATTTCACGTGGATGAATCACCGCGCTTTTTTCTACACGAAATGAAGCAGGAGAGATATTGGTGTTCTGAGCCTGAGAAAATGCCGTAAAAAGGCTGAGAATGGCCGTTAAGGTGTGTTTGAACATGCGCAACTGAATTAACACCTAAATATACGAGCAATCTGCGAGATTTGAAATTGTGTGATGATAGTCACTTTGTACCAGCCTGAAATTTTCGATGTTTGTTAAAAATAAAAATGATGCGATCTATTGTGTTTTCAGCTTTATTGTTGGTTTTGGCCTCCTTTCAAACCGTTAATTATAAATTAACTACTCAGGAATTTGAGGATAAATTAAAAACTACGGCAGATGGACAAATTGTTGATGTCCGCACACCGGAGGAGTTCAAAAAAAATCACCTGAAAGGTGCCATGAATCTGAATATAAATGGCGAAGAATTTCAGCGTCAGGTGGCGGCTTTAGATAAAAACAAAACCGTACTGGTCTATTGCTGGTCCGGCGGAAGAAGTTCGCGCGCGGCGGAGTATATGCGTCAACAGGGACTCACCGTGTTCGAAATGAAAGATGGAATGATGCGTTGGTTACAAGAGAACCGAAGCGTGGAGGCCAGTGTTGCACCATCTGCGGGAATGTCGATGGAGGAGTATTCGAAATTGATCGTGAAAGATAAATTGGTGCTGGTGGATTTTAATGCCGTGTGGTGCGCGCCTTGCAAAAAAATGTCGCCATATCTCGATGAATTTTCTAAAACCTACGCCAAACAACTCAATGTGGTGAAAATCGATTCAGAAAAACATGCCACCGTGGTGAAAGGGAATGCCGTTGCCGCTGTTCCTACTTTGATTTTGTATAAAAACGGACAAGAAATCTGGAGGAATGAAGGCTTTATTGAAAAGGAAAAAGTGGAAGAAGTTCTGAAGAAAAATTTCTGATTATTCAGCCAATTCCCACACCGAGTGATAGGCATTCACTTCGTCCATATAATCGAGAAATTCTTTGTAAAAAGCATGATTGGCCAGCGTGGCAGAATCGCCAAATACAATGAGTTTTTTTCTGGCACGGGTGAGGGCG